>DATCXH010000100.1:0-2746 GCA_036565925.1 Vicinamibacterales bacterium | reverse complement strand
GCGCGACGTCGCGCGAGTAGATCGCGATCGCCGAATCTTTCACGTCCTCGAGCAAGACATCGCGCGTGGCGGATACGCGCACGCTCGTGCCGTACTTCCACGAGTGTCCCGGATCGGCGACCACGTGTGTGTCAACCGGTTGCCGTGACAGCCAATCCATGGCGTCCTGCCACGGCGACTCCGCCAGGTGCATCGAGAACAATGCGCGATCGGGACGTTCCACGAGCATGATGTACGCGCCGCGTGAAACGGACACCGCCATGAGACCGATGGCGACGGCTTTCGCGATTCGCCCGTTCACGAGCAGCGAGAGGACATAGATCGTGGCGAGCACGTCAACCAGCCAGAACACACGCGAGATCTGCAACTGCACCGGGAAGGCGAGTCGCGCCAGGACGAGCGGAAGTGTGATTAGGAAGACCGCGACCAATGCAGTGGCACCCCAGATGAGCGCGTCATCTTCGGTCGTGGCGTGACCCGACCGCTGACGACGGACGTGGGCCCACCAGAGCAGCCCCAGCAGCGCAAGATTGGCGAGCCACGCCCAGAGCGGCCATTGCGAGGCGAACAGCGAATCCTTGCTCGCGACTGCCTGCAGCCACACGTCATCCATCTGTGTCATTGATGCGCGAAGCGGGCCTGCGATGAGTGCCCAGGCAGCGATCGCGGTCGCTGCGATCGCGGTGACGATGGCGAGACGCCGCATAACTGGCTCGAGTCGGACGAGCGCGACGCCAATCAGGATCGAGAACCATAGACCTGTCGTGACATGAATGAGCGCAGCTGCGCCGACGAGCGCGACGCTGGTCCAGGTCTGGCGACGCAGCAGTGCTGCCACTGCGAGCATGCCAAATCCGAATGCCAGCATGCGTGGATGAAAGTACGGCTCGAACGAATTCGCGCTGGTCCGTGGAATCCGGTGGCGCAGCGTGAGCGCCGCCAGCATCGCGACCACGACCCATGGCGTTGCGGAGATGCGCTGACCGATAAGCATCACCGCAATCCCGATCAACGCTACTGACAGCAGATAGCCAGCAAGGAAGATCGCGTCGAGCGGGAGCGAGGTCATGCGCGCGACCGACGCGATGATCTCGTCGGTGATCATCAGATGCCCCTGGGCATCGATCAACGAGGCGTCGCGCGGAAAAGTCTGCGGATCGATCGCGTGCTCGACAACCGGAATGTAGAACGCTTGATCGGAGACGCCGTATCGATAGCCTGCGCCGTTGGCGGTCGCAAGTAAGAGGAAGAAAATGCTTCCGCCGATCCAGGCGACGATCTGCTGGCCCGTTGTCGCTTTGGAAGGGCTAGCCGGTGTTTGCGTCTCTACCTCAGTCACGAGCCTGCCTCGGCGAAGCCGTGAGGCGAAGGCGGAGCCTGCCCGTCGAAGCCGTGAGGCGAAAACGGAGCCTGCCCGCCGAAGCCGTGAGGCGAAGGCGGGTCAGAGGCCGCCCTCGTCAGCGCTCGGACCATACGTGGACGGCACGGGTACATCGAGCAGACGGAGGTACACACCGAGTTGGGCTCGGTGATGAATCAGGTGACTGATGACAAACGATCGCCACACCGCATGCTTTGGCATGGAGAAGACGACATGGCCGTCGCGTTTCAGCGCCCATTGCGCCTTGAGCTCGGCGTCCGATTTGCCAACCAGCGCGGCACGCGCACTCGACGCGTGACCGTCGAAGAGCGACAGGATATCGCTGCGTGTGTGCAGGGGAACGTTGGGAGGCAATTGCGCGAGGTCCACTTCGACCTCGCTCATCGTCATCGTTCCCCACATCGGAATCGTCGCCAGGTGCTGCGCGAGCTGGCCTGCCGCGTACGACTTGGCGTGCGGCTTCCAGTCCAGTCGCTCGTCAGGTACCCGCTCGAGCACCTTGCGGGTGAGCGTCATCTCATGATCGAACTCGGGCAGCAGCGTGTCTACGATCGGCATCCGACCTCTGCGTACGACCTACGACGGCTTGTTGCCGAAGTTGACGCGAGGCACACGCTCAGCTTCAGGCGGCGCATTGAAGAGCGGGTGTTCCTTGAAGCCGAAGAGGCCGGCCGTGATGTTTGACGGAAATGACCGCCGTGACGTGTTGTACGCCTGCACGCGTTCGTTATAACGCATGCGCTCGACGGCGAGGCGATTTTCGGTGCCGGCCAGTTCGTCCATCAGGCGGTTGAACGACGTATTGGACTTGAGCTCCGGGTAGTTCTCGACGACCACCAACAATCGCGCCAGCGCCGCGCTTTGCTCGTTGGCCGCCTGAATTCGTTGCTCCGGTGTGGTGGCGCCGGCGAGCTTGGCGCGTGAGTCGGCGATCTGTCCGAAGACATCCTTCTCCTGCTGCGCGGTGCCTTTCACCGTTTCGACCAGATTAGGGATTAGATCGTTCCGCCGTTGCAGCTGGTTCTCCACCTGCGCCCACTGCGCTTTGATGGCTTCCTCCTGGCTGACGAACCGATTGTACGAACAGCCTGAGAGACCGATCGACAGCACTACCAGCAGCGCCATCACTCCGGTCTTGCGAATCAGCGTCATCGTCATATGCAGCTCCAACCGATCAAAACCTCAACCGGTCAACTCTTGCAAACCACCAACCACTCACTACCAACTACCAACCAAACAACCTACCAGGATCCCCCAGCGCCGCCGCCACCGCTGCGACCGCCGCCGAATCCCCCGAACCCACCACCGCCGCCGCCTCCGAATCCACCAAATCCGCCGCCGAATCCACCGCCACCGCCGCCGAAT
>DATCXH010000377.1:0-2855 GCA_036565925.1 Vicinamibacterales bacterium | reverse complement strand
GACGCGCGTCACGGCATCGGGCTCGTATAACCGCGCGCTCACATCGTCTGCGCTCTGGGCATCCACGATCGCGTGGGGCATGAACGACGAGCCGCTGCAGACAACGCATGCGTTAATGGCCGAATCGGTGGTGTCGCTGCGCGATCGGCATGTCGGCTTCATGCGATTCGAGCTGGTGGGCAAGCCGGCGCATGACCTGCACGTGCACGAATCCACCAATGTCTTCATCGTCGGCAAGATTCAGTTGGGATACGCCTACTATCTGCGGCCCACTCGGGAACTGCAGTTCGGGATGGGTGGCAGCATCGCCGGCAGCCTTGTGCCCGAAGCGCTGGCGCCACGGTATGGTGGGCGCGTTGCACCCGGCGTCGCGGTGTTTCTGACGCTTCGTCCCGCGTCGCATGCGATGTAGGCGCGCGCGACGCGCGCGGTCTTGTCCTATACTCACAGACGATGCGGTTAATCGCGGTTGCTGCCGTGCTGCTCGCGTGGGTGGGCGTCGTTCGGGCGCAGAACCCCGAGCCGCGCATCTGGCAGGGCGTCTACACAACGGCGCAGGCCGAGCGCGGAAAGACATCATTCAACTCGTCGTGTCTGCGGTGCCATGGCGACAAGCTGCAGGGCAACACTGCGCCTGCTCTGTCCGGCGATCGGTTCTTCACGACCTGGGGCAGCGAGCCAATCGCGTCGTTGTTCGCGAAGATTCGCGACACCATGCCGCCGAACTTCGGCACCAGCATCGACGATCAAACCAAGCTCGATATCGTTGCCTACATTCTGCAGACGAATGGTTACCCTGCCGGTGCAGGAGAGTTGACGCAGAACGGGGACGACCTTGGGACCGCGCAAATCCTCAAGAAGGGCGAGCAGGCCCTCGTCCAAAACTTTTCACTCGTGCAAGCCGTAGGGTGCCTCGGTCGCGGTCCTGACAACACGTGGGTCCTGACCCGCACATCCGATCCGCTTGTAACGCGTGACGATGCGCCGTCGCCGCAGAGCCTCGCGTCGGCGGCCACGCGACCGCTCGGCACGCGCACGTTCCGTTTGTTGAGCGCGAAGCCGTTCAGCCCTGAGTCACATCAAGGGCACAAGATGGAAGCGCGCGGTTTGATCTACAGCGAGGCCGGCGATGAGCGTCTCACGCTGACGTCGCTTCGGATGGCGGGAAACTGCACGGAGTAGATCGATGACAGGACCGTTTCCGGATCGCTACAAGCGCTGGCTGGAGATTGCGTTCACGATTGCAGCGCTGGCCGGTGTGATCGCCCTGGTCGCGGCGCGTTAGGTGGAAGGCGCCCCGAGTCGGAGCCCTAATTAATCGAACACGATCCGGGACCGCGAGGATCGCCGCACGTTCCGCACGCGCCCATCGTCGGCATCGCCGACGCCGAAGAACCGCCGTTCGTGTGTGCCGCAAACACGGACAAACGGCGCTGCAACTCGGTGCTGTGGCACGAGGGGCATTCTGGTGTCTCGCTCCCGCGGACCAGCAGCTCGAACTCCTTGTCGCATTCCTTGCAGGCGTATTCGTAGAGAGGCATGCCACTGATCTTAGCAGGTGCAGGGACCTTTCGGCTTGTCCGTGCCAAGGGCTATCGCAGGCCGGTGAGGGCCGCGCGTTGATGGTTAGAACCAACGTCGTCTCATCGCTTCGAGAAACTCGGGTGTGAGCGGAAGCCCTGAGGCTGACCCGAGGACGGAATCAATGCCACAATGCGGGCAGACGGCGGTCTGGCCGGAACCTGCGGAGTCTTCGTCCAGCCACTCCTGGATCTCATGCGGTCGAAATTGCGCAAGGCAGTGAAAGCATTTACACCAGGTGCTCGCCATGATCTGCTCGCGATGCCGGATTGAAGCGCCGTGAGCAATTCCCAGGTCGATGTGCTCCACCTAGACAGCGTAGCAGTGTCGCGCGCCAGCCACCGATCGGATCGACCCCGCACGGCTCGCACCGACGGGCGTCACGCTCGCACCGACACGGCGAAGCACCCTTAAGCACCGACATGCGTCAGTTCCTCGCACCTGCAATCTGAAGGGTATACTGGTGAGATGTCTGCTCACCGAAAGTCGCAACAGATCGCCAACCCGCTTCGCCGGAACGTGGCCATCATCGCGCACGTGGACCACGGCAAGACGACGCTGGTAGATGGCCTGCTGCGGCAGGGCGGGGCGTTTCGCGCCAATCAGCAGGTCGCCGACCGCGTGATGGATAGCAACGAGCTCGAGCGCGAGCGCGGTATCACGATCCTCGCCAAGAACACCGCCGTCCACTACAACGACCTGCTCATCAACATCGTCGATACGCCCGGACACGCCGACTTCGGCGGGGAAGTCGAGCGCACGTTGTCGATGGTGGATGGCGTGATGCTCCTGGTCGATGCCTCGGAGGGACCGCTGCCACAGACGCGCTTCGTGCTGCGCAAGGCGCTCGAGCGCGGGCTGCCGCCGATCGTCGTCCTCAATAAGATCGATCGTGGTGATGCGCGTCCGAAGGAAGTGCTGAACGAGGTCTACGATCTGTTCATCGACCTCGATGCCACCGAGGATCAAATCGAGTTTCCCGTCCTCTACGCCAACGCCCGTGACGGCGTCGCGACGACGGATCTGGCTAAGCCCGGTGAGAATCTTCGTCCGCTGTTCGACGCGATCGTCGACCACGTGCCGCCGCCGAAGGGCGATCCGGCCGCGGCGCTGCAGATCCTGGTGGCCAACCTGGACTCGAGCGACTACCTCGGGCGAATCGCGATCGGCCGCATCTTCAACGGCACGGTGAAGCTGAATGGCCCGGTGTCGGTGCTGAAGCTCGGTGGCGCTATCGAGCTGACCAAGGTCACCAAGCTGTTCGCGTTCGATGG
>DATCXH010000104.1:0-2892 GCA_036565925.1 Vicinamibacterales bacterium | reverse complement strand
CCGTGGTCGTGCCAGGCCCAGCTTGGTGTCACGACGAAATCCCCGGGCCGCATCATGGCCCGCTCGCCGCCGACAGCCGTGTAACCGCCCTCGCCTTCGATCAAGAAACGCAACGCGTTCGGCGTGTGCCGGTGCGATGGTGCGATCTCACCCGGCGCGATCGCCTGCAGGCCGGCGTACAGCGAATTGACGATGTATGTGCTTCCCCGCAGGCTCGGGTTTTCGAGCACGAGTACGCGCCGCTCGGCTTGCCGCTTGCTGATGAGGCCGATGGATCGCATCAGCGCGGGGTGCACATCCGCGTAACGCCACAAACGTGGAACACACTTGGTCCCAGGCGTCATCGCGCTGGCATCTCGCTCCCACAGCGGCATCATGTCCATGCCACCGATCTCTCGGGAGAATTGCTCGAGCTCCGCGGCCGAGTTGCGTCCGCCTGCGAACACCTTGTCGTGCATCAGGGCGCTGCCTCTTTCGCGAACAGCGAAAGCTTGCCGGTATCGCCCTGAACTACTTTCAGCGTCATGACGCCGATGCGCTCGAACTCGATCTTTACCGTCTCGCCATCGCGAATCGGGCCAACACCTTCCGGCGTGCCCGCGGCGATCAGGTCTCCCGGATAAAGCGTCATGACCGATGAAGCCATCTCGATCATTCCTGGCACGTCGAGCACCAGGTCGCGCGTGTTGGCGTCCTGCCGCAACTCGTCGTTCACCCAGAGGCGACCGCGCAAGTTGTCGGGCTCGCCCACCTCATCCGCGGTGACGATCCAGGGACCGACGGGACAGAACGTATCGAAAGCCTTGCGCGCGACGCGCTCCTCTTTGCCGCGAATGACGGCATCGATCAGCAGCGAGTAACCGAAAACGTATTGCCGCCAATCGTCGCGATGAACGTCGCGGCAGGTACGACCGATGACGATCGCGAACTCGCACTCGTGATCGATACGCCGGCCGGCATTGACCGGAAGAACGATCGGATCGTTGGGCCCGCTCAACGCCGACGGCGGCTTCAGGAAAAATCCCTGCGTGTTGGCCCGATACTCCCGCCCCATCTCGGCCGCATGCGCGTGATAGTTGGCGGGATAGGCGATGATCTTGTTGGGCCACGGGACCGGCGTTCCCAACCTGACTTTGCTCAGCGGCCGGCCGGGCCGTGCTGCGACCACGGATTCCAGCTCGGCGACTGCGCCGTGAAAGCGCTGGATCAGTCGATTCATGCCGACGGGCGGCCAATCTCCTGCCGGACTGGCCACCAGGTCGCAGACGTCGACGACTTCCTCGCCGCGAACGACGCCCAATCGATTCTCGTCAAAGCTCACCAGCTTCACTGCTTCGTCCCTTGTGCCCAGGCCTCCCAGGCCCGGTTGATCTGGCCCACTCGCTGCACCTCGAACTTGTTCATGAACTTGGGTTGCCCCAGTTTCACAGCCTCCATCTCGACCCGCGCATTGAGCTGCGTATAGACGGCGTTGTAGGTCGCGCGCCGAACGTTGGGACCCACCACCGTCATGCCATGACCACGCATGAGCACGACGTTGCGATCGCCCAGCGTCCTGGCCAGCGCTGCGCCGGATTTCGCATTGAGCACGAGCATGTTGTTGTTCGCGCCTTCGACTGCCTCGAGGTCGAAAACCGGGACGGGCTCGGATCCGATGAAGTGCGCCATGTGGATCAGAGCCTTCAGCGGCACACCTTCGGTGACCGTAAAGGGCAGAACATCCGGAGCGTGGCTGTGCACGACTGCCACTACGTCCGGGCGCACGCGAAAGATCTCACCGTGGATGAAGCGTTCGTTGTAGACCCGTCGCCCGCGTTGATCGACGGGCATGCTGTTCTCGTCGAACTCCATGATGTCCTCGGCCGTCACCAGCGCGGGCGCCCGATTGCCCGACATCAGAAAGTGCTTCGGGTTCTTGAAGGACCGGACAGTGACGTGCCCGTAGCTGTCGAGCACGCCCTGGCTGGCGAGGATGTGGTTGGCAGTCACCAGGTCCGCGATGCGCTGCTCCTCACTGTCCGGCGGAAACTCGTCCGAGGGAATCGCCGCAGGCGCCTGAGCCCAGGCGCCGGCGGCGGAACATGCCATTGCTGCAACGGACGCGCCGAAGAAGATCCTGCGATTCATCGGCTAGAACGAGTAGTCCATCCGCACGCCGATGGTCCGCTCGGATTCTCTCGAGAACGTCGTGCGGTAACTGCCGGCACCCGAGAAGCTCAGGCTGCGAATGCGGATCGGAAACTCTTTGTCCAGGATGTTGCGGCCGTAGATCGAGTAGCGAATCTTCCCATCGAGCGTGCCGACACCGATGTTGCCGCTCAACAGCCCGTAGGCGGGCAGGATGGTGTTGGGATCGCCGGCAACGCTCCACGCCTCCGAGCGGTGCGTGTAGTTGAAGTTGGCGAACCCGCGCAGACCGGCAGTGATTTGCGGACTGTATGAGAAACCCACGTTGAAGCTGTTCTTCGGCGCGTTGACCGACGGCAGTCCCGTCACGTCGTTGACCGTGCCAGTCCCCGGGCCGGGGCGATAACAACCGGGTCCGGGCGCGGGATTGACCGGCTGACCTCGATAGCAACTGGTCAGAAATTCCTTGAACTCGACGGGGTTGTACGAATAGCGGCCCGTCAGCGTCAGGTCGTCGGTGATACGCACACTCGCGTCGAGCTCGGCGCCTTTGGACTCCACGCCTTTCGCGTTGTCGAGCACTACGTCGAAGTTGCCATCGGGGCGGAAGACGATCGTCGTCGTCTGCATGTCCGTGAAGTCCTGGTAGAACACGGCCAGGTTCATCGTCAGGCGGCGATCGAAGAACTGGCTCTTCATGCCGATTTCATAACTGTCGACGGTCTCTGGACGCACTTCGCGGGCGGCACCGGCAGAGGTTCCGAT
>DATCXH010000456.1:0-3747 GCA_036565925.1 Vicinamibacterales bacterium | reverse complement strand
TTGGCAGGCGCGGGGGCATCGGTCTGACCCGCGAAGGCCGGCTTCGGTTTCAACGACTGCGCGTCAAGGACCTCGTAAAGGCGCGTGTTTACACCCGCCTTGCTCGAGAACATCGCGGCGACGATAGCGACCAACGCCGCGGCTGATCTGATTGGCGTCTTCATGCGGAGATGATTGCGGCCACCCGCGCACGATGTCAATCCGCCTTCGCGCCTCGCGCGACGCGACGGCGGACACGTCGGCGTCCGCCGTAGTGGTCCACTTGATTTCGGCGTAACATGAGCGCGTCCCGCTGCCGCCGAAATCACAAATATGAGCGCCCTCGAAGGCCGACAGATCTCTCACTATCGGATCCTGCGCCGCGTCGGGTCCGGTGGGATGGGCGTCGTCTATGAGGCCGAGGACTTGACGCTCGGCCGCCACGTCGCTCTGAAGTTTCTGCCACGCGACCTGCAGCACAACCCGCAGGCCCCCGAGCGCTTCAGGCTCGAGGCGCGTACGGCGTCGGCGCTCAATCATCCGAACATCTGCACGATTCACGAGGTCGGCGAAGAGAACGGCGAGTCGTTCATTGCCATGGAGCTACTCCAGGGCGAGCCGCTCGACGCCTATCTTCTGCATCACCGGCTGACGATGGCCGAGATCGTGAACATCGCGATCGGGATCGCCGATGGTCTGGATGCGGCACACGGTGCCGGCATTGTCCATCGCGACATCAAGCCGGGAAACATCTTCATCACCAGCCGCGGCGAACCGAAGATTCTCGACTTCGGACTGGCCAAGGCCGCCGTCGACCGGACGAGGCGGCTCCAGGCCGCCGGAGCGAGCGAAGCGCTGACTATCGCGCCAGAGCACCTCACGAGTCCGGGGACTGCGGTGGGCACGGTCGCCTTCATGTCGCCGGAACAGGCGCGCGGGCAGGAGCTCGATGCGCGCAGCGACCTGTTCTCGCTTGGCGCCGTGCTCTATCAGATGGTCACCGGTCGCGTGCCGTTCGGGGGCGAGACGCCGGCAGTGATCTTCGATGGCATCCTCAATCACGACCCGCCCCCGGTGATCGATCGCACACCCGATGCCCCGGTGCGCCTGCAGGACGTCATCAGCAAGGCGCTCGAGAAGGATCGCGATCTGCGGTTCCAGAGCGCGGCGGAGATCCGCGCCGAACTGAAACGCATCAAGCGCGACGCGGGCTCGGGCAGGGCGACCGCGAGCTCGGGTTCAGCCGCCGCGCAGGCATCGTCGGCGTCCGGTCAGCTCGCGTCGTCTGCTCTTCACAGTGGCGTTGTCACGCCCGCACCGACGAAGGGGCGCCGCGCGCTGTGGTCGTTGGGACTGGTGGCGACGCTGGTACTGCTGGCAGCGGGCGCCTTCTGGGGCTACAGCCGATTCGCGAGCCACGCGAGTCGTGCGCTGGACGTCACGTCCATGACGGTGACTCGCTTGACACAAAGCGGCAGCGCGTTCGCGGTGGCGATCTCTCCTGACGGACGCTACGTCATCTACGCGATGCGCGACAACGAGAAGCAGAGTCTCTGGGTCCGGCAGGTGGCCACGCGCAGTGATGTTCAGGTGCTCGCGGCCGAGGTCGCCAACTACCGCGGTCTCTCCTTCACGCCCGACGGCAACTACGTGTACTTCGTCCGCAACGACGCGGAATCCAATACCTACTCGTCCGCGTATTCGATGCCGGTGCTGGGCGGGACGCCTCGCCAACTGCTGCGTGACGTCGATACAGCGGTGACGTTTTCGCCCGATGGGAAGCGACTCGCGTTCGTGCGCGGGGTTCCCGATACCGGCAAGGCCGCTCTGGTCGTGGCCAACGTGGATGGCACAGGCGAACAGATCCTCTGGGACGTCGACGCCGAGATGAACACCCGCGGGATCCTGGCGCCCGACTGGTCTCCAGACGGCCGCTCGATCGCGATGTCCTCGGCGATCCGCGGCGTCGGCGTCGTGACCATCATCAACGTCGCCGATAAGACGGCACAGCCGCTCTATCGCCATCGTGGCAATATCGGCCGCCCGCGCTGGACACCCGATGGCAACGGGCTCCTCGTGCCCCTGGACACGCTGATTGCCGACCGCGCGCAGATCTGGTACATCGCCTACCCGAGCGGTGCGGCCAGTCGCTTTACCAACGACCTCACCGACTACAGCCGTTTTCACTTCGATCGCACGGCCGATGGCAAGACGCTGGCGATTGTCTCGGAGTCCCCGGTCTTCAATCTCGAGGTGCTCGATCCCGCTAACGGCTCGTCGCGTCCGCTCACCACGGGGGGCATGGGAGGAGGAGCCCGGACGATGACGTGGGGCGGCGAGAGCACGCTGTTCTACAACCTTGGGCAGAACATCTTCCGCCGCGACCTGCAGGACAGCATGGCGCGTCAGCTTACGACCGAGGGAACGGTCAACCTCAATCCCTCAGCGTGTGGCGACGGCTCGCTCGTCTACCAGACGTTCACAGACGACCGCACCGCAATCTGGAGAATGGACGCGGACGGTTCGAATCCGCGCCTGATTATCGGCGACGGCAATCCCGTCAGTCCGGAGTGTTCGCCGGACAGCACGTGGATCGCCTACGTGCATCGCCGCGCTGATCAGCAGCTGGCTGCCGTGCGCGCGCCGATTGGCGGCGGCGCTCCCACCGAACTCATCGCGAACCTGTCTCGCGACAACGTGCGCATCTCACCCGACGGCTCACTGGTCCAGTCCATCGTCTGGGACATCGCATCGAATGGCACGGTCGTGCATGTCGCTCCCGCCACGGGAGGACAGGTTCGTTACACCTTGAAGGCTCCTGTAGGAACCAACGACGTGAGGTGGTCACCAGACGGAAAATCGCTGCAGTATTTGCAGTTCGGTGGCGGTGCGCTGAGCCTGTGGGAACAGCCGTTGACCGGAGGACCTCCTCGGCAGGTGATGTCGTTCACCGATCGACAGGTCGCGCAATTCGCATGGTCACGCGACGGGAAGCATCTCGCCGTCCTCCGTGGCATCAATGCCTTCGACATCGTCCTGATGAGCAACTTCAACTGAGCGAAGCCAAAGACCCGCAACACCGGTAATCACGCGCTATACTCCGCGGCATTGTGCGCAGCATCAGACTTCTTTCACTCATTGGCGTGTTCGCGCTCGTGGGGACGCTTCACGCGCAGACGACAAAGCCCCTTCCTCGGCCACCCGCGCAGAAGCCCGGCGCACCGCCCGAGGGCTCGGCAGCGCCGGACGGATACTCGCCGATTCCGGAGTGGGCGGGGCAGACGCACGCGCCGCGCGTTGCGGTGAGCGTGCCCTACGCGGTTGAGACCGTTGCGTCCGGGATCGCCAACGGCTACTCGATCGAGTTCATGTCTGACGGTCGCATGCTCCTCGTCGAGCGGCCCGGCCGTCTGAAGATCATCGATCACTCGGGGCAGATTTCACCGCCGCTGACGGGGCTGCCGACGATCTACAGTGGTGGCCCACAAGGACTGGTCGGTGCGATCGCCGATAAAGACTTCGCGACCAATCGCACCATCTATCTCGCCTATACTGCGCCCGATCCCAACTCGCCGTCGCCGGCGCCGCGCCTGGCCGGCGTGCTGACAATTGCCCGCGCGCATCTGTCGTCCGATTCGACCAGGCTCGAGGACGTCAAGGTGCTTCTGAACGCCGAAGGCATCGGCGGCAAGATGACGCAGGCCCGCGACGGCACGCTGCTGATTTCTTCGTCGATCCCTGCCGGCGTCGGCATCCTCTCCGCCGACT
>DATCXH010000937.1:0-8496 GCA_036565925.1 Vicinamibacterales bacterium | reverse complement strand
TTCATTGCTCGAACACATCGGCGCGCCAGTTTCACTGCCGAGGCGATGGAAGCGTTGTGTCGGTACCGTTGGCCAGGTAACGTTCGCGAACTGCAAAACGTCGTCGAGCAGGCGATGTGGTTGTCGCGCGGCGACCTCGTCGATCTTGCTAGTCTCCCTGAAGTCATCAAGGTTCCGGCACAGCCGATTCGTCCGACGCGCGAGCGGCGTGTGCAAATTGCCGACGAGCTGTACGCAGCAGTGGTGAACGGGGGGTATTCGTTCTGGGATCATATTTACCCGTTGTTTTTGTCGCGCGACATTACACGTCATGACATGCGAGAGCTCGTGAGGAAAGGACTCTCGACGACGCGCGGCAACTATCGTCAGTTATTGAAGCTCTTCGGAATGGCGAATCAGGACTACAAACGGTTCCTGAATTTCCTGGCTGCGCATGACTGCGGTGCCGACTTCCGAGCGTTCCGACATGGAACCGCGGAGGCGCAGCGTCCGCCACGACTCATCCTTCCGCCCCTTCCGGCAAAAGCGACCCTGTCGACTGAGTCGAAACCGTTTGCCTCAGCAGGCTAGGAGCGCATTCAGGATGTCGCTTTCTCTCGTGCTTTTGTCTGCCGGCGCGATACTTTCCAGTGATGGTCCGGATGCGAATTCGGCCCAGTTTTATTGAAGATGGCGAGTGCTCTCACGTATCCGGCACGCTGGCTGACGGCTTGCAACGAGACAGGAGCTGCGCCGCAGATCCACTTCGAAGCAGATTCTGCCTTGATGGCCGTTACCGACCACTCTTCGCCCGTGGCCCAGGAGCCCTCTGGTTTCGAAGTCGCCGTCCGCGCGAGGTCGTGGGAGTGGCTTCTCGAATTGCGTCGCCGGTTGAAGGTGGATATCCAACTGGTGGACGAGCGGCAAACGCCGTTGTTGCCCTTCTCTGCTGCGGGCCCGGCGCCCAGTCTGTCTGGATTATGGGAGCAGCGGGAATCGGCAGTGGTCTCCGCAGTGACCAGCGCCCTTCAGACGCGAGTTGCGCAAGCCGTTGGTTGGAATGGCCTGCAAGTCATCTGCATTGCGTTGACGGTTGAACGAAGCACGCCTGGTGTGCTGATGCTCGCGCGCATGTTGCCGCCGGGCCAGGATTCGGAAGCGTCGCGTGCGCAGCTCGAGCTGGTCGGATCGTGGTTGTCCACTGCAGTTGAAGCGCATCTGCTCAGTCCTCCCGCATTGCACGCAAGCGGGGTCAACCGCATCGCGCCGCTCGGAAAGCTCCTTGCGACCGCAGCCGAAACCGAAGGGGACAGGGAGCTCGTTCGACTGTTCGGAGAAGCCGTCGCGGTGTGGCACGACATCGAGGTGTCCGGATACATCGAAATGTCGGACGGCAACTTTGCTCGAGACGTCAGTCTACCCGGAGCACGCAGGGGTGATCGGCCTCCAACGATTCCAGCGATGGGATTACCCGACTCGCCTGAGCTCGCACGTCTGCCTCAAGGGCACGTGGATCGCTTCGGCTTACCGGTGAATAACGACGCATATGTCTGTCAGCTCCGTCGCGCGCACGGACGTGCCTGGCTGCTCGTGTTCACTGGAGCGATCGACGCCTACGATCTGCAGCGGCTGGTCGCATACGTGGCCCTGCTGGATGTTGCGCTGGCGTTTGCGGCTGCGGATGCGGCTGCGCGCGTGACGATCACGCTCGCAAGACGACTCGCAGACGTGGAGGATGCCGCGGACACGCGCGCGACGCTTGCCCTTGAAGAACTGCGCGGCGTGCTGAGCGCGTCATCGGCGGCGCTGAGTATCGAATCCGCCAACGGTGAGGTTGTGCTGCGTGCGTCGAGTCCAGTGGTGGGCAATGCGGAGACTGCGAAGGGTTCGCGTCTCACCGTAGTCAATCGATCGGATCGGCAGTACACTACGACCGTTTCAGTTGGTCGAGGCGATGGACCGCAGTTCACGCCGCGCGATTACGCCGTTGCCACAGCCGCCGCCGACGTTCTCAACGCATGGGCCGCGTCCTCTCGCGTTGCGACCGCCAGACGCGACCGCCGCACGGGTGCACCGGCGTTTTTCGAGGTCATGGAGCGCTCAGCGCGTGAGGCCGTCGAGCGAGGAACACCGGTCACCGCAGTCGTATTGTTGATCCGCGACGCGGTGGTATCTCCTGGATCGACCCAGCGGTGGGTCGCTGGGATGCGGGGACAGATGAGGCCGTCGGACCTTGCGGGCATGCTGGCGGAAGGCGAAATCGGGTTGCTGATGCATGACACCACAGGCCAGCATGCGAAAACCATTGCCTCGCGATTGCGTGCGGTTGTCGATGGCCTGCCTGGAACGGAGCCGATTCTGATCGGTGTCGCCACGAGAGTTCCAGGGCTTCCTCTCGTCGACGGAATCGTTCGCGAGGCGCGGGCAGACGCACTGAACAACCGCAACTCTGACCGAAATGGCGGGACTGCACGTGAGGTGCGTCGCTAATGGCACTCGGTGATCGCCGCGCGCGCGTCCGTCTGGAGGTCGTCGGCGCGTTGTGGGCGACGCTCGAACTCACTGAACCCGCGCGCGTCGTCAACATCAGCAAGGACGGCGCGTTGTTGACCTCGCCCGTCGCAATGCCTCCCGAGTCCGTGCAGCCGCTCCATCTGAAACTCGAGGGCCAGGACATCGTCGTCGATGCGCGCGTACGACATGTGCGGCGCGTGTCCGGTCCAGACGAACCAATCCGCTATCTCGTCGGGGTCGAGTTCCTGTCGGTTCCCCCGGCGCTCGCCCGCGCCGCAGACTGGTCTCAAGCGTAGGTTTCGGGCGGCGCAATGCCGTCCGACTCCCGGCCGTGGAAAGTCTTCCCTCCTGAGTGTCTTAGCCCAGATTCGACCAGACTTTCTGAGGGATTTTCTAGCCCATATCACAGGCGCGAATGCAGGCGTAAGTCACTGATAACATGACAACTTGTGCTGGCAGACAAACGTCTGCCCCAGCATGGCGACTCGCTTGCAGCCCGACGTTGGAGAGTTCGTCCAGGCGCGGGTATCCAGTTCGGGTCTTCGTTGTTAGGAGTGCGTTGACTGATGGAAGAGCGGCGACGGTCTCCACGGCATCAGGTCGGCGGTGAGTTCGCTAACCTCCCCGCCAACATGAGTGTGCGTGTGATCGACATCAGCTCCGCAGGTGTGTTGCTGCAGTCGGCGCGCTCGCTGAACCCCGGCGCGCGGGGCAGCCTCCGCTTCACGCTCGCAGGCGCCCCCTTTGCGGCCGACATTCAGGTGCAGCGGGTGTCTGCGGCATCAGAGGCCGGTTCGGGATATCGCATCGGGGCCACGTTCGTCGGCATGACGGTGGAACACCGGCGACTCATAGAACGGTTCATGAACAATGATTGATGGTGTGGCTGAAACCAGCACAAGCAGCACTCGTGTAAGCCCGCTCGGTGCCGTCCGTCCGCGGACGCACATCCAACTCACCGGGCGTAGCGCCGAAGTGACGGCGCTTGAACAGGAGATCGATCGTGTCGCGCGTTCGGACGCGAAGGTCTTGATCACGGGTGAGAGCGGCGTCGGCAAGGAGATCGTGGCCCGGGCGATTCACTCACGCGGCCCGCGCGCCACTCACGTCTTCGCACCCGTCAATTGCGCCGGTCTTCCAGAGACGCTGCTCGAATCGGAACTGTTCGGGCACGTGAAGGGCAGTTTCACGGGCGCGTATCGTGACAAGCCTGGCAAACTCGAAACCGCCCACATGGGCACGATCTTCCTGGACGAAGTCGGGGAGATGACACTGCGCATGCAGGGCCTCCTGCTGCGATTCCTCGAGACAGGCGAGCTGCAGAAAGTCGGTGCCGACGGCAGTGGACGCATCGTCAACGTGCGCGTGATCGCTGCGACGAACCGCGACCTGCGAGAGATGATCAAGCAGGGGACGTTCCGCGAGGATCTGTTCTATCGCCTCAACGTCATTCACATCGTCGTTCCACCGCTGCGTGATCGTCGAGAAGACATTCCGGTGCTTGTGCACCAATTCCTCACGCAGTTCTCCGCAGCGAGCCGCTCTGGAATCACGGGCGTTTCGCCTGAAGCGATGAAGTCGTTGACCGAGTATTCGTGGCCGGGCAACGTCCGCGAGCTCGAGAACGTGATCGAACGTTTGGTCGTGACAGTTACTGGGCCGACCATAGAGCTCGAGAACCTGTCGTCCGAGATTCGCTCGTACGATGCGGTCCTGCTCCGCCCCAAGCGCGAGCGTCGTCGCACGGTGGCGGATGACCTCTACAAGCGGATGATCGAGCAGCATGAGTCGTTCTGGACCGCTGTGTATCCGCTCTTCATGGATCGTGAGATCACGCGTGCGAATGTGCGCGAAGTTGTGCGCCGCGGCCTGGAAGAGGCACGTGGCAACTACAAAATCGTCGCGCGTCTGTTCAACATGGAAGCACGGGACTACAAACGTTTCCTGAATTTCCTCCGTAAGCACGACTGCCAGATTCCGTTCAAAGAGTACCGATAAGCGGCCTTTGGGCCCCCGCGCACGGTTACGAGCGCCAGCTGCGCTCGTAACCACCTGTACGGATAACTTGCCTGCCTGACAAGAATTACGGTTCCGTCTGGGGCACGGTTGTTGCCACCTCAGCAGGACGTGATATGCAGTAGTTGGCGAGAGCCGCGCGTACAGGCCGGGATCTGCGTGAAGTGAACCGACTCGAGAACGACGATTCCCAAACGCGGGGGGAATATCTCCCCGACTCGGGATTTCAGCAGGAGATGTCTCAAATCGCCCATCCCCCGGGCGGGCATCGGCGGCTGTCGTCCGAACAGCGGAGCGCGCTGCTCCAGGTCCCTGAACGTGTGCCTGCTGCCGCAGCCCCACGCGAGTTTCTTGGCCACCTCGTTTCGCTCATCGGCCGTGTCCTCGAGACGAAAGCGGCGGTCGCCGGCAAGCATGAGGGCGCCTGGGTTGTCGCTGTTGAGTCGACGCCGAATCCATCGCTCTCACATCTGGTCAATGGTGGTTCGCATGCGTTCGACCGCGTAGGCGGTGCCCTTGGTTTGGGCGTGGATGTATGGCGTTCGGACGACCATGACTGGACGCTCGTCGGTCTGACCGCAGCGCCGAGCGCTCCGGTCATCCTGCTGCTCGAAGGTGATTGGACCGGGTCAGCGCAAGACCTCGTCACGCTCGCGCGTGATCTGAGCGGTACCACGCGCGGTGGTCGCGCGCCATGGGCGCTTGATGCTGCTGCGCGGCGACTGACGCGTACGCTCGCCGATACCACGGGTCTCGCTGCCGTCGGCGAAGCGGTTCTGCATTTCGTCGTGCAGGCCGTACCGAGTCGCATCGCATCACTCGCTGTCGCTAGCGGCGACGGCCAGTTGTCGATCATCGCGACGCGCGGCTATCCGCACGCGCTCGTCGAGCACCTACGTATAGCCCCGGGTGCCGGCGTGATCGGCAGTGTCTTTCAAACGCGGACGCCGCTGGTGGTTGCGGATGTCAGCGAGAGCCCTGGTCTCGATCGTCAACGCTCGCGGTACCGCACGAACTCATTCATGTCGATTCCGATCGTCGCAGGCGGTGAAGCACTCGGAGTCGTGTCGATTACCGACCGCATCGGTAGCACACCGTATTCCCAGGAAGACGCTGCCGCGATCGGTGTGTTGATGGCACCAGTCGCCCTCGCGCTCGGACGTGAACGCGTCCTGCGCGAAGCGCAGGCCTACGCACAAGCCGCAGTGATCGATCCCGTGAGCGGTCTCTTCAACCGCAGATACTTCCAGGCGCGATTGGAGGAGGAACTCCATAGAGCGATTCGGCAGTTGACGTCGGTCGGTCTGTTGATGGTCGATCTCGACGGCTTCAAGAGCATCAACGATCGCTTCGGTCACGTCGCCGGCGATATGGTGATTCGCGACATCTCCGAGATTCTGCGTCGATCGGTCCGCATTTTCGACGTCTGCACACGATTTGGCGGCGAAGAGTTCGCGGTGATGATGCCCGGTGGCACGGCGGAGAGTGCAGGCGCGATCGCAGAACGGATTCGCCAACGGGTCGAGGCGTATCAGCGCAACGAGCCGGACCTAGTGGGGTTGCGGGTGACGGCGAGCATCGGTGTCGCCGTATCGCCGCCGGGTGTAACCGCGAGAGATCTTATCGAGCGCGCCGATCGCGCGCTTTATCATGCGAAGCGGGCGGGGAAGAATCGTGTCAGCACCGCTCGTGCAGATGGATCAATTGCGGAGGGCTGAGCCTCCGTCACAACTCGACTTCTAGACCAGGGACATCGCCCGCACAATTCGAGGCGCAGTCGTTCCCGAGCAACTCCATCGCTTCAACGCGGCGACCGCATTGAAGATGCTGGCAAAGCGGGACAACCGAAGAACGATCGTATTGATGTCGTCGTCGCCTCGCGCGACCTGAATCCACCACTCCTTCCCATCGTCGTAGATCCCAAGAATTCTGGCTGGCGCGCCATCGGCAAGTTTCCCGTCCAGCGCTGAAAACAGCGAATCCAATGACTTCTCAATTTCTGGGATCAGTTCTGCACCCACTTGGCAACGCTCCGCCTCGAGTGAACCATGTTTCGTGCCAGAAAAGCAGATGTGTGCATGCAGAACTGGAAGTTATTTCGGTACAACATGTTAGCGTGATCGTCCTACGTGTGAGTGTCCATTATTCTTCTGTATGGATGAGATTTCAGCGCAAAACTGTGATCTCCTGACCGACTTTACGTGACTTTACCGTTGACCTTAGTCGCTCCAAAAAGGCAGACTAATTCCCTGCTCGTTATCTGAGATTTGGAGAATTGAGCTCGATGTCTACGTTCCCAGTCCCACGGACCAACAAAAATCTCCCCCTGCTGTTGGGAGAGAGCACGGCCATTGTGTCGCTGCGTCGCGAGATCGAGGCCGCTGCGCGTACTGATGCGAAGGTTCTCGTGCTCGGTGAGACAGGCTCGGGAAAAGAGGTCGTGGCGCGGCTCATTCACGAGCAGAGCGCTCGTGCGTCGCGCACGTTTGTAGCGGTCAACTGCAGCGGGATTCCTGAAACGCTTCTCGAGTCGGAGCTGTTCGGCCACACGCGAGGCAGCTTCACAGGCGCGTATCGAGACAAGCCCGGCCTGGTGCGACAGGCCGATCGTGGCACGCTGTTTCTCGACGAGCTCGGCGAAATGAGTCTTCGAATGCAGGCAGTGCTCCTGCGATTTGCGGAGACCGGAGAGATCCAAACGATCGGTGTAGACGGCGTGACGGGCCGCTCGGACGTGCGGCTGATCACGGCGACAAACCGGAACCTGCGCGAGCGCATCGAAGCCGGTGTGTTTCGCGAGGATCTGTACTTCCGTTTGAACATCATCCAGATCCACGTACCACCGCTCCGAGAGCGCACCGAGGACGTCATGCTCCTGTTGCGCCACTATCTCCGTCGAGCGGCCGAAACACATCGACTGCATTGCCCTGAACTTACGATGGACGCGGAGCAGTTGCTCGCCGCGTATCCGTGGCCCGGCAACGTACGCGAGTTGAAGAACCTCGCCGAGCGACTCGTCGTTCGCGAGTGGGAGCGTCCGATCGCGGCGGAAGATTTGCCCGCCGAGATCCGAGGGTGGCGCGACACGGCAACAGCAGTCTCCGTACCCGCGCCGAGTCTGCCGCACGAGAACGTCACGTCAAGTCCACGGCGGCCCGAGCGCAGCACGACCACTGCGGATCGTCTCTGGGAACGTCTGATCGCCGGCGAGAGTTTCTGGACCGTTGTGCATCAGCCGTTCAAAGCGCACGAACTCACGCGTGACGATCTCGCGGCGCTGATCCATCGCGGTCTCGAGCACACGCGAGGAAGTTATCGGGCGCTGCTCGGTGTTTTTGGTTTGCCGCCGACCGATTACAAACGCTTTCACGCGTTTCTCTATCAGCAGAACTGCAACCTGCCGGTGGGACCTTATCGCACTGCCCGCGCCGCGATGCGTCGTCAGGACCGGCCCTCGTCCGCTTACGTGGCCGGTTGATTCGGCGACCGACATAGACACCGCAGAGAGCTGCAGCGATGCTGCTCTTCTGCGGCTCGTCACACCTCGCCGCGAATTCTCTCGATCCCCTCGTCGCTTTCCCACATTTCAAAGTCGTAGGTCAACGCCGCATCGAGGCTTGCGTAAAAACGTTGTGCGAGTTGTTCGTGCGCAGGGTGATCGAGATACGTCTGAAGCCCAGTGCGATCGTCGAACTCGAGAATGGCGGCGAACGAATAGTCCGTCGTCATGAGTTGTTCGTACGTGCGACCAAGCGTGACGCGAGAGCCGATGCGCGCGCGGCGTATCGACGGGATCTCACGAGTCGCGCGCGAGAGCGTCGCCGCAAGTGCGTCTCGCTCTTCGTTGCGAAGACCGGGTTTCAGACGAAACAAAACGAGGTGAACGATCATCGGGACCGTCGCTTGGGTGCCGGTGCGGTACGTCTGTTGGTTGACGCAGGTTTCGACGGCGCCCACGCAGCGCGCTTGCCGGATGGGCCGGTGGGT
>DATCXH010000989.1:0-5703 GCA_036565925.1 Vicinamibacterales bacterium | reverse complement strand
GGGCGGTCGACTGCTCGCACTCGGCACGCCGGCGGGCAGTCCGCACGCTGCTTTGCACCCGACCGTAGTCCTGTTCTAAAATGAACTGTTTACGAGTCCTCCGTTGTTCACACAAGTAACGGTGGTCTGGTGTACCTCGGTATTCCTGGGCCATTCGTGAAGGAGCCAGCACGTGGCGTTAACCAGGGATCGCAAGACCGGGATCATCGGCAGTTACAAAACGCATGACGGCGATACCGGCTCGCCGGAAGTTCAAGTCGCTCTTCTCAGTGAGCGCATCAGCTACCTCACAGAGCACTTCAAAGTCCACGCGAAGGATCACCATTCCCGACGCGGCCTGTTGAAGCTGGTCGGCCAGCGCCGACGGTTGCTCGACTATCTCAAGAGCAAGAACAGCGATCGGTACGCCGAGCTCATTAAACGCCTCGGCATCCGCAAGTAGACCAGGCCATGCACAACGTTAACTTGCAGAGGCGCGAGGTCCAGATCGGATCTCGCAAGATCTCCTTCGAGACCGGCAAGCTTGCCAAGCAGGCACACGGTTCGGTGATTGTCCGTTCCGGCGACACGATGGTGCTCGTCGCCGCCTCGCGTGCGGGAAGCCCGCGCGACGTGGACTTTCTGCCGCTCACCGTCGATTACCGCGAGTATGCGTACGCGTCCGGACGCATCCCCGGCGGGTTCTTCAAGCGCGAAGGCAAGGCGGCGGAAAAAGAAATCCTGACCAGCCGCCTCATCGATCGGCCGATCCGGCCGCTGTTCCCGTCAGGCTGGCGCTATGAAACACAGATCATCGCGCTCCTGATGTCGGCCGACACCGAGAACGATGCCGACGTTCTGGCGATCACCGGTGCCTCGGCGGCGCTGGCCATCTCGGAGATCCCCTTCGAAAAGACCGTTGCCGGAGTACGCGTCGGGATGGTCAACGGCGACTACGTCATCAATCCGACCTACTCCGAACGCAAGCAGAGCACGCTCGATCTGGTTGTGGCCGGCACCCGCGACGGCATCGTGATGGTCGAAGCTGGCGCGAAGGAAGTAACCGAGCCACAGGTGGTCGGTGCGCTCGATGCCGCCCACGCGGCAATCAAGCAACTCGTCGCCGCGATCGATGACATGAAAGCATCGGTCGGCAAGCCGAAGCTGGCTGTGGCCGCGCGCAGCATTGCGCCGGAAACGTATCGCGAGATCGAGGACAGCACGCTGCAGCCGCTGACCGAGGCCATGCGGATCAAGCAGAAGCTCGATAGCTACGCGCAGGTCGACGCGGTGCTGGCAAACCTGTTGGCCTCGATTCCAGAGGATGCCAAACAGGAGCGCGCTGACGCCGAACACGTCTTCCACGAGCTCCAGGAAAAGGCCATGCGGATCGAGGCGCTCGAGAACGGCAGGCGACTCGATGGCCGCGCCTTCGACGAGATTCGTCCGATCTGGACGGAGACTGGCGTGCTGCCGCGCGTGCACGGGTCCGTGGTGTTTACCCGCGGTGAGACGCAGGCGTTGGTCAGCTGCACACTCGGCACCGCCGACGATCAGCAGAAGATCGAACACGTCACCGGCGAGCAGTACAAGCGCTTCATGCTGCACTACAACTTCCCGCCATTCTCGGTCGGTGAAACGGGCCCGCAGCGCGGACCTGGCCGCCGCGAGATTGGCCACGGTGCGCTCGCCGAGCGCGCCCTTGTGCAGGTCATTCCGCCTGAGGAGAAATTCGCCTACACCATTCGCATCGTCTCGGACATTCTCGAGTCGAACGGGTCCTCGTCGATGGCGTCGGTCTGCGGCGGGTCGATGGCAATGATGGACGCTGGCGTGCCGATCACGTCCGCTGTCGCGGGCATCGCCATGGGCCTGCTCATGGACGAGAAGACCGGCAAGTACGCGATCCTGTCGGACATCGCCGGCGCCGAGGATCACTACGGCGACATGGACTTCAAAGTCGCCGGCACCGCGAAGGGCATCACCGCCCTGCAGATGGACATCAAGGTGACCGGCATCACCTCCGAGGTGTTTGCCAAGGCGCTCGAGCAGGCCCGCGCCGGCCGCATGCACATCCTCGGCGAGATGGCCAAGACACTGGGCAACTCGCGAACCGATATGTCCACGTTCGCGCCGCGTATCATCACGATCAAGATCCCGGTCGACAAGATCCGCGACGTCATCGGGCCCGGCGGCAAGATGATTCGCAGCATCATCGAGCGGACCGGCGTGAAGATCGACGTCGAGGACAACGGGCAGGTGAACGTCGCCTCCGCAGACGGCGAGTCGGCGGCCAAAGCGATCGGCATCATCCAGGAACTGACCGCAACGCCCGAGCTCAATAAGACCTACATGGGTAAGGTTCAGCGCATTACCGATTTCGGCGCGTTCGTCGAGATCATGGCTGGCACCGACGGCCTGCTCCACGTCTCAGAGATCGCGAATCATCGCGTCAAGGACGTGCGTGACGAGCTCAAGGAGGGTCAGCAGATCCTCGTAAAGGTCATCAACATCGACCCGACCGGGAAGATTCGGCTGAGCCGCAAAGCGCTGCTACAGGACGAAGTTCAGAAGGCAGGCGCGCCTGCCCCCGCAGCCAAAGAATAGCCGGGCCTGCCTCGTCGTAGCCCTCGCGAAGGCGGGGTTACGGCCGAGGCGGATTTAGCAGTTCTGTGCAACGGAAACCGGGCCGTAGACCGCGTCGTCTAAAATAGGTAGATGGAGACAACGATGCGGCGGAGTATCGCTTTGCTGCTCGTCGGCACCGGCATCTATCTATCGGCCGGGCCGTTCGTCCGGCGCGTCCTGGCCGCTCCTGCAGGCCAGGATCAGGCCCCCACGCGCCGGGAGTTCACCCTCACCGCACGCGATTACAGCTTCTCCCCGAATCGCGTTGAGGCTCAACAGGACGACCTCATCAAGCTTACGGTCCAGAGCGCCGACAACGCCTACGGCTTCACGATCGACGACTACCGCGTCTCGAAACGCGTGCCGGCTGGGGGCTCGACGGTCATCGAGTTCCGCGCCGATCGCGCCGGGACCTTCGCGTTCTATTCAAACCTGAGCAACGACGCTCGTCACTCGCAGATGCGAGGGCAGCTCGTCGTACGTCCCAGGTAGCCGACGGAACGACTCGCGCGCATCAGGCGTCATCGGCGCGCGCATCAATGTCTCTCCGTCGGGGCATGTTTCTGGCAGTTGCCTTCGTGAACGAACGAAGGAGACACGCCCATGCCCCGCTGGACACGCGTCGCCGCACTCGCAGCATTGCTCCCCGTACTCGCGCTCGCCCAGTCGAATGAGACCACGACGGTTCATTCAAAATCGGGCACGGTGAGAGTCGAACGACTCGCATCACTCGAGTTCCCATGGGGGCTTGACTATCTGCCCGACGGTCGCCTGCTGATCACCGAGAAACCCGGTCGTCTACGCATCTTCGCCGATGGCCGTTTGTCTGAGCCGATTGCCAACGTCCCGCAGGTCTTCTATCGCGGCGGCGTCGAAGGTGAACAAGGCGGTCTGCTCGACGTGGCAGTCGATCCACGATTCGAGTCGAACAAGCGGATCTATCTCTCCTATTCCGAAGCGTCGCCAGGCCGCCAAACTGGGAACGTCGATACCAAAGAAATGCGGTTCGGCAAACCACTCGATCCGGCTGACAACGTCATCAGCGGCGGCGCCGTCGCGCGTGCTGTGCTCAACGGCGCGCGGCTCGATGACCTCGAGGTGATCTGGCGGCAGGATCCGAAAACGGTTGGGCGAGGCCACTTCGGTAACCGCCTGATCTTTGCCAGTGACGGAACACTCTTCATCACCTCGGGTGAGCGCATGCGCTTTGATCCGGCCCAGCGTCTCGACTCCAACCTCGGGAAGGTCTTGCGCGTCAACACCGATGGCACCGCGCCGACAGACAACCCGTTCAGTGGGAAGAGCGACGCGCGGCCAGAGATCTGGACTCTTGGTCATCGGAACATGCTGGCTGCGGCAGTGCATCCGACATCGGGTCAGCTCTGGGTGTGGGAGATGGGGCCGCTCGGCGGCGATGAATTGAACATCATCAAGCCCGGACGCAACTACGGCTGGCCGGTCGTCAGCAACGGCGACAACTACGACAAATCTCCGATCCCCGATCATCCGACGCATCCCGAATTCGAAGCGCCGGTTCGAACCTGGACGCCGGTCATTTCACCATCAGGTGCGGCGTTCTATCGCGGGTCACTGTTTCCGTGGGAAGGCAACGCACTGGTCGGAAGCCTGTCGGCACAGGCGGTCGTCAGGCTGACCCTCGACGGCACGCGTGTGGTTGACGAGGACCGGATTGAGCTTCACAAACGCGTGCGTGATCTCATCGAGGCAGCGGACGGTTCGCTGCTGGTCATCACCGACGATCGGAACGGTGAATTGCTGCGGCTGCGGCCAGCGTCGGTTAGAGACGGTGACTAACCTCTCGCGGTCTTGTGATCTGGTGCCGTAAAGGTACGCGCCGCCGCAATTCTCGCGTTGATGGACGGATGAGTGTGGAAGAGGACCTGGACCAGCCAGGACGGTTCCTCTTCCGCGAGATTCTGCGCGGCCAGTCGCTTCATGGCGGTGATGAACGCGGGTCCGTTCCGCGTCATCTTCAGTGCATAGCGGTCGGCGCGCCGCTCGTGTGCGCGTGATAAGGCATTCGCGACGGGCATCAACGCCAGCGAAACAGCGCCAGCGGCGAGGACGAGCAACGGGAGCCCGGCAACATCGCCCTTCCCTTCCAGCCCCACGCTCATCGCGAACATCGACAGGACACGATCCGCTGCGAAACATCCGAGGGCAATCAGCACAGTCTCCACGACAATGCCTGACCAGATGTCGCGATACACGTGATGCGCGAGCTCGTGCGCCAGGATCACTTCAATCTCATCGTCTGAATGTTCGGTGAGCAGCGTGTCGGACAGCAGAATTCGCCGCGTGCCACCGATGCCGGCCAGTGCGGCGTTGGCCTTCTTGGTCCGATCGCTCAGACGCCACTCGAACACACCCGTAATACGCGTCCCCGCGCGGTTGGCCAACGCGAGCAACCGATCGCGCAGCTCGTCTCGGGTCAGCGGCTTGATCTCGTAAAACAACGGCATCAGGATAACGGGCGCGAGTTGCGCCAGCAGGACGAGAATCGCGGTGAACACGACCGCCGCTGACATCCACCATCGTTCCGGATCCCACCGGATCAGCGACAGCACAATCAAGGCGGCGATTGCCGCGAATGCCATCGAGATGCCGCCGGCCTTCAGATGATCGATCCACCACCTGGCCGTCGTTTGCGTCGAGAGTCCATAGCGCCGCTCGAGCGTTACGCCGCGATAGAACGCGAGCGGTAGACCGACGAGTTCGAGCGCAAGACCGAGCAGGACGACGTAGCCAACCACCGTGAGGATGAAAGACGAACCGAGCCAGTCGGTGACGAGATCGCGCATCCCGGCGGACGCGCCCGTGACGAGCAGAATGAAGAGAACCGCTGCGGTGAGAACGGTAGCGACGATCGACGCGCGTCGCTGAAGCCGGTGATACCTGGTGGCCTTGTCTTCGTTGGCCACTAACCTGCCTCGGCGCGCCGGCGGCCGCGCAGTCCGCGCCCGCGCGCGAAGTCGCCAGTCACACCGACGCGAACTCCGCCATTGGTCGTCTGCACACTGATTCTCGGGCCGCCGTCGTTCATACGGCCGGTGACCCTTTTGGTCGTGCGGTCGG
>DATCXH010000209.1:0-3970 GCA_036565925.1 Vicinamibacterales bacterium | reverse complement strand
TTGATGTCGTCGCGCACGCGGCCGCTGTCGATCTTGAACGGCAGCACGCCCTGCGGCCGAATCGGCGCCTTGATTTCCTGGTAATCGACCAGCGCCGGCGAGCCGCAGAACTCGCAATTCTGTCCGACCCGCGACGGATCGAACACCATCACCGCCTTGCACGACTGACACTGCACGCTTCGCCGCTCGGTCTGCCACCCGCGCTCGTCATCGGGCAGCTCGCGAAGCGCCTTCACGAGATCGAGCTCGACAACTTTGCCGAGCTCGCGATCGATGTGATAGGGCGACTCCGTTCCGCAGAACGGGCAGATTAGCTTCTGCTTGCCGGGGTTCCATTCGGCCTGCGCCCCGCAGGCCGGGCACTCATGTTTCTCGAGTGCAGAGACAGGTGCGGACATGAAGGCCTACATGTCCTAGGACATGTCCTCTCCAGTCTCCGCGCTCGAGAAGCATGAGTGCCCGGCCTGCGGTGCGCAGGCCGAATGGAACCCCGGCAAGCAGAAGTTGATCTGTCCGTTCTGCGGAACGGAGTCGCCGTATCACATCGATCGCGAGCTCGGCAAAGTTGTCGAGCTCGATCTCGTGAAGGCGCTCCGCGAGCTGCCCGATGAGGAGCGCGGGTGGCAGACCGAGCGGCGAAGCGTGCAGTGTCAGTCGTGCAAGGCGGTGATGGTGTTCGATCCGGAGCGCGTGGGACAGAACTGCGAGTTCTGCGGCTCACCGGCGCTCGTCGATTACCAGGAGATCAAGGCGCCGATTCGTCCACAGGGCGTGTTGCCGTTCAAGATCGACACGGGCCGCGTGCGCGATGACATCAAACGCTGGTGGCGCAGCCGCTGGTTTGCGCCAGGACGCCTGGCCATCGCGGCGCTCGTTGACACCATTCGCAGCCTCTACATTCCGTACTGGACGTTCGACGCGCAGGTCCACTGCCCATGGACGGCGGAGGCCGGTCACTACTACACGGTCATGGTGCCCGGCCGCGACGCGAAGGGGCGGACGGTCATGCGTCCCGAGCAGCGGATTCGCTGGGAGCCGGCGTCCGGCGTCGTCGATCACTTCTTTGACGATGAGCCAGTGGCCGGGACGCAGGGGTTGCCGCTGGATCTGCTGCGTCAGGTCGAGCCGTTTCCCACGCAGGAGATCGTCCCGTATGACACAGCATTTCTCAGCGGTCACGTCGTCGAGCACTATCAGGTGGTTCTGCTCGACGCGGCACAGCGCTCGCAGGAGCAGATGCAGGCGAAGCTGACGGCGCTGTGTGCCCAGCAAGTGCCCGGCAACACGTATCGCAATCTGCAAATCAACCCGAGCTACGCCAGCCGAACCTTCAAGCACGTCCTGGTGCCGATCTGGCTGCTGTCGTACAACTACGGCGCCAAGGCGTATCAGGTGATCGTCAACGGCTATACCGGGCAGATTGCCGGCAATCGTCCCTACAGCGCGTGGAAGATTTTCTTCGCAGTCGTGGCCGCGATCATTGCCGCGTTGATCGTGATCCTCCTCAACAACCAGTAGGGCGAGGCATGCCTCGCCCTGCACGCCCGTGATATTTTCATCGCCGCGTGCGCTCGCGCGCGCCTCTATCGGAGGACTCCGTATGAGACTTACCTGCGGTGCCAGCATCATCGCGCTCGTCGTCTCGCTCTCATCAACCGTCTTTGCGCAGTGGCCGAAGCACGCCACACCCAACGTACCGCGGCTGGCGAACGGCGGTGTGGATCTCGATGCACCGACGCCGCGCGCCGCGGATGGCAAGCCCGATCTCTCCGGACAGTGGGGGCGGCCGCCGGGCGGAGCTCGCGGCGCGAACGCGGTGCCTCCGGCTCAGCCTCCCGGCACACCGCCGCTCGCGACGTTCTTCGATGTCGGCGCCGGGTTCCCTGGCGGACTGCCGTTTCAGCCCTGGGCCGCGGAGTTGAAGAAGCAGCGGAACAATGCGAACAGCAAGGACAACCCCGATGCGCTGTGTCTGCCGATGGGCCACATGCAGTTCCACATGCACGGCCAGCCGCGGTTGATGATTCAGCAGCCCACCCTCGTCACGATTCTCTACGAGGCCAACTACGGACAGCGGTTCATCCACACCGATGGCCGGCCGCTGCCCGCGCAAGGCGAGCCGCAGCCATGGTGGTATGGCTACACGGTCGGCCGTTGGGAGGGCGACACGCTGGTCACGCAGACCAACAACCTCCGCGACGAGGGCTGGCTCGATGTGCGAGGAAGTCCCCTCACGGATCAGGCGGTGATTACCGAGCGCTACCGCCGACCGAGCTTCGGGCGTCTCGAAATCGACATCACGATCGACGACCCCAAGGCGTACACGAAGCCGTTCACCGTACGGGTGAATCAGCAGATTCAGGTCGACTCTGACATGATCGAGTTCGTGTGCAATGAGAATCAGCAGTTCCGGCGGCGGGTGAAGATCGACTAGGCCACGATGGCGAAAACGCCGCTCGATCAACTACGGACTCTCAGTCTTGCGCTGCCCGACGCGTGGGAGAAGATCTCGCACGGCGAGCCAACGTTCTGGGTGCACAAGCGCATGTTCGCGACGTTTGCGAGCGCGCGGAATCATCACGGCGCCGGACGCGATGCGGTGTGGTGCAAGGCCGTTCATTTGACGCAAGAAATGGTGGTCTCGCGCTGGCCGGATCGGTATTTCGTGCCGCCGTATGTCGGCAGGTCGGGGTGGTTCGGGATCTACCTCGATCGCCGGCCGAATTGGTCTGAAGTAGCGGATCGTCTCGAAGGATCGTATCGTCTGGTGGCGCCGAAGCGGTTGCTGGCGGCGTTAGACGAGAGGGAAGGGCGAGCGAATGTCGGTCGAGTATCGAAACGGTGACAGCGCACTGTCGGTCGAAGCATTCATCGCGTTGGCCAAGCGGATCTGGCAGCGGGATTACGACACGCAGAAGACCGCGGATGCATTGAAGTCCACGATCAATGTCGGCGCATGGAGTGGCAACCGACTGGTCGGCTCGGTGCGCGTGTTGACCGACGGCTATTTCTTCAGCACGGTGCCCGAGGTGATGGTCGATCCCGAGTTCCGCAAGCAAGGGATCGGACGCGAATTGCTGCGGCGCGCGCTCGACGCGGCGCCAGGTGGCGTGTTGTTCCTCGGCGCGCAGCCCGGCAACGAACGGTTCTTCGAGACGGCGGGATTCAGGCGCGGTCCAACTGGATACGTCGGCCGGCGCGGCTGAGCGCCAGGATGGAATTGTCCGTTCGCGACGTCGAGCCCTCGGATGCCGCGGGGCTCGTGCGGGTGTTGAACCCGATCATCCAGGCGCGCTGCTACACCGTGCTCGACACGCCAATCAGCGTCGAGACTGAGTTCGACTACATCATCGACTTTCAGGAGCGCGGAATCTGGAAAGTCGCCGTGCGCGAGCCCGACGGCACGATCGTCGGCTTTCAGGTGCTCGAGCCGTACGCCACCTACACCCGCGCGTTCGATCACGTCGGCAGCCTCGGGACCTACGTCGACCTCGAGCTACGGCGCCAGGGCATCGCGCGCCGCCTGTTCGCCGCCACCTTCGACGCCGCGCGCGGCAAGGGCTACGAGAAGATCTTTACCTTCGTCCGCGCCGACAATCCTGCAGCCCTGCAGACCTATCTCGGCCAGGGCTTCCTCGTCGTTGGCAACGCGAAGCGGCAGGCCAAGATCGACGGCCAGTACATCGACGAGATCCTGATCGAGAAGTGGCTCTAAGTAAGCTTGTTGTATGTCCTCTGCCACCGACCAGCTGACGCGCGAGCGTCTGCGCGAAGCGATTGAGCTGCTCGAGTCGATCGCCTCGGACCGCAGTGTGCTCGCTGGTGTGCCTGAGGAGGAACGCAAGCGGCTGCTGCAGGCCGTCGCCAATGTCTATAGCCCCGACCGCGTCGAGCGTCGCCGTAGGGCGAAGATCGTCGATCGCCAGCGCAAGGCTGCACGCGTCAAGAGCGATCAGGGCGTGCTGCACGA
>DATCXH010000164.1:0-8682 GCA_036565925.1 Vicinamibacterales bacterium | reverse complement strand
CGTCGGCGGGTGTGTGGAGCTACGTTCAGCAGGTGGCCGACGTCCTCGACTCGACCGGCGTTCGCGCCGCAACGATCTGTGGCGTCTCGTATGGTGGTTTGATCGCCGCTGCATTCGCGGCACGTCATCCTGACAGAGTGTCCGCACTGGTGCTGGCGTCGGCGATTCCACCCTCGTGGAGGCCCGATGCTCGGGCCGAGTTTTTCATGCGCGCTCCCGTGCTGCTGTCGCCGCTCTTCTGCGCTGCCTCGCTGCGTATGTGTCCGGAAATCTTTGCGGCAAGAGGAGGAGCACTGGCCGGCCTCGGCTTCACCGTGGCGCACGTCGGCAACGTGATCACGCACTGGTTCTCACCCAGGCTGATGGCGCGCCGCGCGAGGTTGGTGGCGTCACTGGACGTGGAGCGACAACTCGCAGGCGTGAAATGCCCGACGCTCGTTGTGACCGGCGAGGCTGGGCTCGACCGCGTCGTGCCGGTCGCGTTGTCACGCGACTATCAGCGTATCTGGCCACATGCGATCCAGGCAGTCCTCGAGCACACCGGTCACCTCGGCCTGATCACCAGGGCCGAGGAGTTCGCCCGCATGGTGGCGTCGTTCGCCGATCAGGCTGCACAGGGCGATCGGACTGATCAGAACGCGAATCGCACTTCAACTTGGCGCAGTGCCAGCGGCGGAATGGGCGCCGGCTGAATCAGGGAACACCCGTTCACGATGCACTGCGTCCAGGGCGGAATGCGGTTGGTCTCGTAGAAGCGTTCGACATATCGCCAATCGGTCCCAACGAAGTCGCTGTACCACTGGTCGAGACCGGTGACGCCGCACTCGCGCATCAACTGCATGCCGAACCGCGCCGCTTCGAACTCGTAGTCGTGTAACACGCGCATGAACCGCGAGCGGTCGCTCGTGTTCTTCAGCTCGCCGACTTTCTCCGCCAGCGACGGCGCAACCCACTGCACCGAGTGTCCGAAGAGATGCAGCAACAGAAAGCATTGCATCTCGAATCTGACGTCGGGGTCGATGGTGATTCTCAACCCATCGAAAATGCCGGTCCGTGGCGGTTCCAGGTCGCGATACTCGATGACGAATCCGTACTTGACGATGGCAGACGAGACGGCGACCCAGAGGTCAACCATGTCGGCACTCGGCAGTTCACCGACGTGTCGAGCGCCGACAAGTTCATGACTGGGAATGGGTTTCATGGCGCCTCAGCGGCAAGGAACTTCCCGGCACACTTTACGTCGATCTGGTTACTAACAGGCGCTGGTCAACGGCTCCGTTAGTAACCTTGAGCGACTTACACAGCGACGATACACTCCGAGACCTGACTTTCACGATTCGGCAACTCCTCGCCGGGCTCTCGATAGCGGCCCTCGCGTTGAGCCTGACCGCCTGCGACGCCGGTTCCCGCCGCACCAGTCGCTCGCAGAACGACGACACGTCCACAGCACCCTATCAGTCGGAGGTCGAAGAAGGCTTCGGTGCGGCCGTCGCCATCCTCATCGACACCTCGGGCTCAATGAAAGAAGCCGTGCCTGGCGATTCGCGTCCCAAGGCGATCGTCGCGCGCGAAGCGCTCGAAGCGATGTTCGATGCCACCGAGTCCCTCATCGCGAAGCGTCCAGACTTCGCCGTCAAGGTTGGCATCTACAACTTTTCGAGCGACGCCTCGACCGTGCTCCCAATGCAATCGTTCAATCGCGGCGCGATCCGCGACGCCCTCGCGCGCCTGCCACGACCCGGCGGCGGTACGGCGATCGGGGAAGCGATGCTCACCGCGCGGCCCGACCTGTATCGTGCCGGTGTCTTCCGAAAGTATCTGTTGGTCGTCACCGATGGTGAGAACACTGCGGGCCGGAGCCCGGACCAGGTGGCCCGTGAAATATTTCAGAAGAGTGAACAGGGTGTCGCAATATATTTCGTGGCGTTCGACACCAGCGCCGACCGATTCGCATTCCTGAAGCAGGTGCGGGGCGATGTTATCGGGGCCGGCAACGGTGTGGAACTCAAACGAGCGCTGGACGAAATCTATCAGGGTCGAATCCTCGCCGAAGCAACCACGCTTGGCGAGCGCGAACCGGAGTCACGGTAGGCGTAGTGTCCGGCTTCAGCCGGACCAACAGGTCGCTTCTCTCGAAGGAGATTCGCGTGATTATTGGGAAATTCTGGTCGGCGTTCATGGCGCAGATAAACAAGATCGCCAACATCTTCTGGGAGGCCGATCCGATCGCCCAGATGCAATACGAGTACGACCGCGCGGTGGACGAGCTGAAGGAAGGACGCATGGGTCTCGAGCAGTATCGCGGTCTCGTCGAGCGGGTGAACCGCCAGGTGGCCGCGAACCGCTCGCACGTCCAAAAGCTCGAGGCCGAGACGAAGGCGTATCTGAAAGCCGGTGACCGCACGACGGCGGCCAAGTTCGCGCTGGAGCTGCAGAAGGCGAAGGAGGAGCTCGCGACCAACGAGCAGCAGCTGCAGATGCACGAGACGGCGTATGGCAACAACTTGCGCAAGATCCAGCATGCCAACAGCAAGCTTATCGAGTTGCGCCAGAAGATTCAGAAGTACGACGCCGAGCTCAAGATGAGCGCGGCGGAAGCCGAGATCGCCAAGCTCGCGGAGAGCTTCGATTTGAACCTGACCACCGACTTCGGACAGATCGAAGCGGTCATCCAGGACAAGATCGACAAGAACCGCGGCAAGGTGCGCGTCGCCGCGGATCTCTCTTCGAAGGGCATCGCCGAGATCGATGCCGAAGAGAAGATGCAGTCCGTGCTCGCAGAAGAAGCGCTGACCAACTTCGAGGTGGAGCTCGGACTGAAGTCGCCGGAGACCACGCGTATCGCACCGGCGGCAAAAGACCTGGGACCGGCCGCCACCGACAAGGCGACCGAGAAGCAGACGAACTGAAGTAGTGGCCGCCTTTAGGCGGCCCAACAGGAGAGAGCAGATGGCGAACGGACAGCCACGTCCAGCGTTTTATGTCGCAGTATTTGCAGTCGTCCTCGGCCTCGTCGGCCTGGCGATCTGGCGCTACGGCGGCGGAAGCGGCGCCGGCACGGGCATCTTCTCGAGCGACGAGCTGAGCCAGGTCGCCGGGAAGGCAGAGAATCCTGACAGCTCGGGGATCACCACCGTCAAGGAATACAACTTCGTCCCGAGCGCCAAGCTGCCCGAGGTGAAGGGCATCTCCAGCTACACACCGATGAACAACCGCACGGTGCGGTTCGCCATCAACGTGTGGGCGGGCTGGGGTCCGATCATCTACGCAAACAACGGGTTCAAACCGGGCAAGGCGTGGAAGACGCCCTCCGGGAAGGACTTCAACGTCGAACTCGTACTCATCGACGATCCGGTCGCGATGCGTGACGCGTTCGCCGCCGGCAACCTGCACGTCGGCTGGGCCACGCTCGACATGGTGCCGCTCTTTCTCGAGGGACTGCGCAAAGACACCCGCGTGATGCCTCGCATCTATCAGCAGGTGGACTGGTCGAACGGCGGCGATGGCATCGTCGTCCGCGATGCGGTCAAGACGATGTCCGACCTGCGCGGGAAGACGGTGGTGCTCGCGCAGAACTCGCCGTCGCATTTCTTCCTGCTGAACGCGCTGATCAACGCTGGCGTGCAGCCGGCGGAAGTGCAGTTCAAGTTCACCCAGGATGCGTTCCAGGCAGCCGCCGCGTTCAACGGCGACAAGAGCCTCGCCGGTGTCGTCAGCTGGGCGCCCGACATCTATAACCTCGAGAAGGTTCGCGGCAACCGGATGATGGTCACGACGGCGACCGCGAACAAGCTGATCGCCGACGTCTGGTTCTCGCGAGCGGATTTCGCCAAGGACAACCCCGACATCATGGAGGGTCTGGTCCGCGGCATCTTCGACGCGATGCAGGACCTGAAGGTGCAGGAGAACAAGCAGAAGGTCGCGAAGCTGATGGCCGCCGGCTACTCGATTCCCGAGAGCGACGCCCTTGGCATGCTCGGTGATGCGCACTCGACCAACTACGCCGAGAACCGCGAGTTCTTCCTGAATCAGAACAACCCGACGAACTTCGAGCGGACGTGGAATACCGCCTACTTCCTTTACAAGAAGATCGGCGCGGTCTCGCAGCAGACGCCGTTCGATCAGGTCATGGACTTCTCGGTGATTCAGAAGCTGGGAAGCGAAGCGAAGTACGCGAGCCAGAAGAACGAGTATGACGTGCGCTTCGCGCCGACGAGCGCTGGCGCGGTCCAGGGTGAGAGCGATGAGATTCTCACCAAGACCGTCGTGATCCACTTCTTCCCGAACTCATGGGATGTGAACAAGAAGATCACGCGCTCGGTCGACGGCAAGGACGTCGAGGAGCTCTACGATCCAAACGTCAGCTTCGTCGTCGAGGAGATTGGCAAACTCGCCGGGCAATACGGCGCTGCGCGCATCGTCATCGAAGGACATACCGACGCGTCGATGCGCAATCAGGCGCCCAAGAGCGCGGTGCAGGAACTCTCTCTCAACCGCGCCAACGCGGTGAAGGAGGCCATCGTCAAGAAGTTCTCGACACTGCAGCCGAACCAGTTCTCCACCAACGGGATGGGCTGGGACAGGCCTGCTGATCCCGCCGATCCCGACAACAACGCGAAGAACCGGCGCGTTGAGATCAAGGTCTACCCGGCCGAAGCGCCGGCCGCCGCCAAATAATGGGCTTGTTCGAGCTTCGTGCCTCGCCGCCCCGCACCGTGCGTTATCTGCTCGGTGCGGGAGCGCTGGCGTTGCTGCTCCTCGTGTGGTGGATCGTGACGATGGGCCCGGTGGAGACACGCTTCGTGTCACCGGTCGTGCTGCCCAGTCCTGCTGAAGTGTTTGGCAGCTTCGGCAGCCTGGTCAGAGAGCGAGCACTCGTCCAGAGCATCGCCGCCACGTTGAAACGCGTATTGCTTGGTTTTGGGCTGGCGATTCTGGTCGGCGTTCCGGTCGGGATCGCGGCCGGTTCGTGGCGCGTGTTCGAGGCGGCGGGCGCACCGCTCGCACTGTTCGGCCGTAACTTACCGGTCGCCGCGTTGATTCCGCTGACCATTCTCTGGTTCGGGATCGACGAGGCACAGAAGGTGATGTTCATCTTCATTGCCTGCGTGCCCTTTGTGTACTCGGATACGGTGCGTGCGATCGCCACCGTGCCCGATCGTTACGTCGAAACAGCGCAGACGCTTGGCGCGTCCAGGTGGCAGATCATGACGAAGGTTCTCGTCGCGCTCGCGCTGCCCGATATCTACAACAGCCTGCGGCATCTGTTCGGCATGGCGTTCGGCTACATCATGCTGGCCGAACTGATCAACGCGAGTTACGGACTGGGCTATCTCCTGATGACCAGCCAGCGTCGCGGCCTGTCGGAACACATCATCCTGATTCTGATGGTGATCGGACTGCTCGCCTTTGCGATCGATCGGATGCTGTACTTCTTCCAACGCGGTCTCTTTCCCTATCGTCCGGCCGACGAATGACAGACGCGCCTTCGAACATCGTCGAATTCCGCAACGTCACGAAGCGGTTCGGCGACCTCACCGTCATTCGCGATGTGACGTTCACCGTGCCGGACCTTCCCGGCGTCGGCGAGTTCGTCACGATCCTCGGACCGTCAGGCTGTGGCAAGTCAACGGTGCTGCGACTCATCGCCGGTCTGCCGCCGCACCATCCGACAACCGAGGGCACCGTGCATGTGGCGAATGCGCCAGTTGCCGGACCTGGTTCCGATCGTGGCATGGTATTTCAGGACTACACATCCTTCGACAATCGCACCGTCGAAGACAACGTCGCATTTGGTCTCGAATGCCGCGGCGTGGGCGCGAAGGAGCGGCGCGAACAGGCGCAGGCGTGGATCGAAAAGGTCGGGCTTGACGTCAAGCGCGACGCGCACAAATTCCCGAGCCAGTTGTCGGGTGGCATGCGTCAACGCGTCGCGATCGCACGCACGTTGATTCTGCGGCCGCGCATCATCCTGATGGATGAGCCCTTTGGTGCGCTCGATCCTTCCACTCGCCTGCACATGCAGGAACTGCTCAACAAGCTGTGGAAAGAGGCCGAAGCCACCGTCTTCTTCGTGACGCATTCGATCGAAGAAGCCGTCTACCTCGGCGACCGCGTATACGTGTTCTCCTCGTCTCCGGGTACTATCCTGCGCGAGATCGCCGTGCCGAAATCAGACCGGCCACCCAAAGAGATGCAGCGCGAAAAGACGTTTATCGATCTGGTCGGCGACTTACGCGATACCGTCGATACGCTCCAGTCATCCACGCGCGCCGGCGACTAGGATCGTATCCGAGTAATGGCGAACATCATTCCACCGCCGATCCCGACCGATCGGTCCTCCAGGCCGCCGCAAGGGGCTGGGCTGAAGGACTACCTGAAGGAGGCGTTCTTCTTCCGGTGGAACATGCTGTTCTTTCTCGGCGGATTGGCGGGCGCCGCAATCGCGCCGCTTCCTGATGTCACGCTTCCTCTCATCGTTGCCAGCGAGCTCGCCTATCTCGCTGCATTGACGTCATTGCCACGATTCCGCGCCGCCATCGACGCCAAGGCCCACGCCGCACAAGGCACCACGCCCGCTGAAACGACGACGGCACCGTCGCTCGTCGTGATGCTGGCGGGTTTGCCTGGCGACCTGCGCAGGCGCTTCGAGCAGCTGCATGGACGGTGCGTCGAAATGCGTCATCTCGCCGTCGGCGTCCGCGGCGCATCCGGACGAGACGCCGGATCGGCCGAGGAGATTCGTACGCCTGGTCTCGATCGATTGCTGTGGCTGTTTCTCCGGCTGCTGATGTCCAAGAACGCGCTCGACCGGTTTCTGCAGACGATGAGCAGCGAGGAGATCAAGACCAGGCTCGAGCAGTTGAAGAAGGATCTGGCCACCGCGCAGCAAGCGGTCACCGACGGCGCCGCAGGCGACGACCGTATCGTGCGCTCGTTACAGGACAGCGTCGCGATGGCGGAGCTGCGTCTCGACAACTACGACCGTGCCAAGAAGAACGCGCAGTTCGTCAGCATCGAGCTCGATCGGATGGAGAGCAAGATTCAGGCGCTGGCCGAGATGGCGGTCAACCGGCAGGACCCGGATCTGATCAGCAGCCAGGTGGACTCCGCGGCGGAGAGCATGCGGCAGACGGAAAAGGCGGTCAGCGAACTGCAACATCTGACCGGCCTCGCCGACGAACTGCAGGACCCACCGCCGATTCTCGACGCGGATCTGCGACAGGTGCTGCGACATGATTCCTGATCACGTGACCGGACCCGACATCACGAAGAGCGGCACGCCTGTCGGTGCGCTCTCCGATCTGCCCTTGTCCTTTCCTGCATGGGCGAAGCAGCTCGCCGAGCTGTATTTTTCGGGAACCACGTCTGCGTTCGTGCTGCACGGCAACACCTACGACTACGTCCGCAGCCCTCGCGGCGCCGCCGATGAGTACGTAGGCCTCGCCGAGTTCCTTGCCGAGCAACTCTTCGGACGATGGTCGCTGGTGCTGCACTACGACCTCGGGCGAGGCCTGCGCGTCGCCGCTGGACGCGACGAGCAGCGACTCAAGGAAATGGTCACGCTCGCCAATCGCAAGGTGGGCGACCTCAGCACACTGCCGAAGGAACCGTCGGCGACCATCGCCCTGCTCGATCGGTTCGTGCGGAACAACCTGATGGCCGGTGAATCCGACCGGCTGAGCATGGCGGTGATCATCGATCAGGCGTCGTACATCTTCCCGTCCGGTGATCCCGGTCGCCTCAGCGCCCAGGCATCGTCACAGCTGGTGACGATGATCAACTGGGCGACGAGTCCGCATGTGAAGCGGCTCAACATGGCGTTCGTGCTGGTTGATGAAAAGCGCGCCGATCTCAGCGAGCGCTTGACCAGCAACCCGCACGTCGCTTCGATTGAAGTGCCGCTCCCGACCGAGGCCGAGCGCGTCCGATTCATCAACGCCACCGTCGATCCCGTCGCGCTCAAGGCGTTTTCCGATTACGACGCCACACAACTGGCCGCGCTGACGGCCGGCATCTCGCTGACCGATCTCAATGTCATCGTGCGGTCGGCACGCGAAGGTGGTCGCCGGCTCGATGCGAAAGTCTTCCGCGAGCTGAAGAAGCTGTTGATCGAACGCCAGTGCCACGGGCTGCTCGAGTTCATCGAGCCCAAATGGGGACTCGACACCGTGGTTGGGCACGAAGCGGCGAAGGAACGGCTGCGCGAGGATGCGGCGCTGCTCAAGCGCGGCTCACTCGACAGCATGCCGATGGGCTATCTGATCTGCGGGCCGGTCGGCACGGGCAAGTCGTTTCTCGCCCAGTGCGTGAGCGGCGAACTCGGAGCGCCCTGCGTGATGCTCAAGAATTTCCGATCGAAGTACGTCGGCGAGACGGAAGGAAACCTCGAGCGCGTGCTGTCCGTCCTTCGTGCTATGGGACCCGTGGTTGTGGTTGTCGATGAAGCCGACGTTGCGCTCGGCGGCCGTGAACAGGACGGCGACTCCGGCACGTCGAGCCGTGTGTTCGGAATGATTGCCTCGCAGATGGGCGACACGCAGTATCGCGGACGCATCATCTGGATGCTGCTCACCGCGAGACCCGATCTGCTGCCGATCGACTTGAAGCGCCAGGGCCGCGCCGAGGTGCACATCCCGCTCTTCTACCCGACGGACGAGGACGAAATCCGTCAGATGTTCA
>DATCXH010000174.1:0-9933 GCA_036565925.1 Vicinamibacterales bacterium | reverse complement strand
CCGCCCGTCTTCGTCCAACCCATGGCGGCCGATGACGTCGTCAAGGCGGTCGGCACGGTCGCAGTCGGCGAGCCATTGAATCGCACGATCGAAGTCGCCGGCCCCCAACGGTTCCGCTTCGATGAACTGATTGGTCAAGACCTCGCCTCGCGTAACGACCCACGCAAAGTTGTCGTCGATCCACATGCGCGGTACTTCGGCGCCGAGCTCGGCGAGAGTTCGCTTATCCCGGCCGGCGAGGCCCGTCTCGGCGAGATCCTATTCGAGGACTGGATTCGCAAGCCCGCGCTCGTGAAATAGAGACGCCGGTTCAGACGGCAATCGGATTCATCACCAATTTCTTTGACACATTGGGCATCGGTCGCCGGTGTGCCAAAAAGCGATGTGAAGGTCGTGGGTTGGCGATCGTTGGCGACTTCGTGCTCGGGTCGCTGATGATGCTGGCATCGGCCTCTATGCGCCTGGCATGATCATGATCAGCCTGCTCGGGATGAACTCCACGACGGCCTTTCCGATCATGATGGGATCGTGCGCGTTCCTCATGCCAGTCTGCAGTCTTCAATTCATCGCAAGAACCGGTATCACCTGCGCGCCGCGGTCGGTGTCGCGCTGTGCGGCCCGCTCGCCGTCCTCATCGCGGCGTTATCGTGAAGTCGCTACCGCTACTCTCTCTTCGATGGCTGGTCGCGTCGTAGTGGTGTATACGGCGTCGACGATGCTGCGCACGGCCACGCTGGAGAGGAAGGGCTCAGTCTCGGGCATGGGCGCAGCGGCATAGAGCGAATGAGCGATGCCGGATACGGGACGCGTCCTGCTTGAGTTTGCGATCGTTGGATGGAGCGCGCGAAAGATTTCACACGCACGAGCTGGAGAAGGCACGCGGCGTGCTCCCGCGCCGGGGCTGTGCACTGAGGCCCTTGATTTCCGGGAAGAAATCATTCGCGACACTGCGAACGGCCACGACATGTCGCGCCACCCAAACATTCAACGCGGCCTCAGCGCCACCCCTGAGAATGTGCCCGACCGTGCGCCTCGATTCGTCAGGCAGCGTCGCAGTATTTCGTACGGAGACTGCTGTTCATTGAGGCACGAGCGATCGTTGTCGGTGATAGCGAGGCCGCGTTATGACGAACACAAAGGGATTGCCTATCGATTTTTTAGTCGGACGCGCTGTGCCACTGCAACTCGCGTCGCCCAGGCCCACCACGATCCCCGCCAGCTCACGAATCCGCATTCTCATCGCCGACGATCAAACGATCTCTCGATGTGGACTGCGTAAGCTCCTCGAGACGCAGTCAGACTTTGACATCGTGGGCGAAGCCAGTGATCCCGCGGACGCCGTTCGATCGACATACGAGTTGAAGCCGGACGTTTTACTCGTTGCCCTGTCGACGCATGATTGGTCCGGCTTGGACGCGTTGAGTCAGCTCGCCGGCTCGACGGTGCGAACGATTCTGCTGACACCCGCTATCGATACGGCCGATACAGTGAAAGCCCTCCATGTCGGGGCACGCGGAGTCGTCCTCAAAAATTCGCCGATGCACCTGTTGTTCAAAAGTATCCGTTGCGTGTTTCGCGGCGAGATCTGGCTGGGCCGCGACGCCATGCTTGATGTCGTGCAGGCGCTGTCGGTATTGAATTACCAGCGCCAGGAGGCGCCGTCGAGTTGCCTGACCGCGCGCGAGAAGGACGTCCTCACGCTGGTGGTCAGCGGCTATACGAACAGGGATACGGCACAGAAGCTCTCGATCAGCGAGGACACGGTCAAGCACCACATGACCAGCATCTTCGACAAAACCGGCGCGTCGAATCGGCTCGAGCTGGCGCTCTTTGCCATCCATCATCATTTCGTCGGCAATCCCTAGAGACCCGTCTTGCACGAAAGTGGGGGGCCCATCATCGCGATCGGGGTAGCCTCCTCACCACCCTCTAGCCATTCCATCTCGATTCGCTCCGCATCACCCTACCTTGCGGACGCCAACGTCGATCACCCAAGCATCCGCGATGCGAGCGCCGGCAAGCATTTGCGGCTGCCCTCGCTGAGTGTCGGCGTGTGAGCGATCGTGATGAGGGCTGAGAAGAAGGGACGAATTATGTTCGCACATCGCATGTCAGCTCGGATGATTGCCGCGACGGTTGTGGTCGGACTGACGGCCACCGCCGCTTTCGCTGCGTTGACCTTCAAGTCGGGACCGGACTTCACAGCGTCTCCCGGGTTCACCTTCCACTTGGTTGCGGAGGCAAGTGGTCAGGGGAACACGCGAATGGTCGCGTCGATCACCATCAACGCGTCTGTCGATTACACGTGCCGCAACAAGGGAGGTAACGAGGTCGCTGCCCAGAGCCCGGTCAATCTGAGCCAAACGGTGTCCGACGACATCCGATCTGACCACAACGGTCGAAGCTTCGTTGACCTGACGGCGACGCTCCAGGTTCCTCAGACGGTGGACGGAAAGGAAGTCGGCTGTCCGAACGGCAACTGGACCGGTGTGAATCCGGTGCTCAGGTCGGGTGTGACTGCCACGGCGTCGATCACATTTGGCGGCGCAACGGTCTTCGGGCCCCAGACCATTGCCGGCACCCCATAGCGCGAATCGGACTCGACCGTGCGATTCTTTCGCACTGTGTTTTCGATCGTGTTACTCCTGTTGGCCCGCGCTGCCAGCGCGCAGGGTTCTGCGCCTGCTGCGCCTGGCAGTGACACGGGGGACGGGCGGCGCCTCTCGGTCGTGACGCCAGGAACACCAGTGACCGTTCCGGTCAGCATCGTGACGACGGATCGGCCAGCAGGTCTCGTCGCGTACTCGTTCGTTCCAGCATCCGGCGTCGACGTGCTCAGCGAGCGCACCGGCAGCCTGACGTGGAATCCCGACAGCCAGCGTGACCTTCGAGCGATGGTCCGACTGACTGTCGGGGCTGCCCAACCTGCAGGCCGGCTTCTTGCGGGGCGTCTCTCGCTCCGATGGTCCGACGGCCGAGTGGAGTCGATCGATGTCTGGATCGAGGTGCGGCCGCACGTGAAAGTGACCGCGAGCCGCAGTAACCAATTCGACGTCGAGATCACGCCGGTTCAGCGCTCCGCGCCGCCCGGTGGCGCCGTCAGATTTCGCTTCAGCATTTACAACAACGAACCAACGGAAGAGCGGCTGCGGCTGCGAGTACTCGCAGCGCCCGGATGGACACTGACCGATTCCGAGTTGGAACAGCGGGAGTGGCCCATCGAGCCGTACGGCTCGATCGAACAGGACATCGACATCACAATTCCCGATGACGCGCGCGTCGGCGATCGACCGCTCGTACGGTTGCTCGTCGAAGTGATGGGCCAACCAGGCGAGATCGAAGCACTGAGCTTCGCCTCCGTGGTCAAAGGTGGCGGCGTGAAGCCGGGAGTTCCGCTCGTCTCCGGTTCCTCGACATTTGGATACTCGCAACTTGGTGCCAGGGGCGTTGACCCGGCGCAGCGCACGGGCGCGCTGACGCTGTCCTCGAAGTTCGGGCCCACGAGCAATTTCTCGTTCTCCTACGATCACGGGATCGAGCAAAACCTGTCCAACTACCGATATGAGGGGGCGCAGACGCGTGTGACAGGAACCCTGCGACATGCGGGTTGGGATGCGAGCTTCGGCAATTACGTGTCAGCACAGGGCAACGCCATCACAGGCCCGTACGTTCTGGGACGCGGGGTAAGCGTTCAGCGACCGGCCGGACCTCTGCTCGCGGATATCGTTGCATCGCAGCCCAACACCATCAATGGCATCGCTGATGGCCACTTGTTTCGTGGTCGCGTCGGCGTGCGCACAACCAAGCTGACGGTCGCGGTCACCGCATCAGACTTCGGTCGGCCTGCGGGAGGCTACACGACGATTTCAACTGTTCAGACCGGGGTACTCGATGCTGAGACCGAATCGGAGCTCGAGTTCGAACGGCGCCTCACGACCTCGTCCGCATCGAATCGCGCTAGGGGTATAGGCTTCGAAACCGAATTGAATCCGTCGCGTGCGCACCGCATCGCGTTTCGCGCTGGCAGCCTCTGGCTATCGAACGCTGTCGGCGACCATATCAGCGCTCCCGTGGGCGAGGCGTCTTACGGACTCGTGACGAAGCGGGCGACCTTCAACGCGCGCTGGCGGGATATGCCTCCGACCGTATCGGGGGTCTACATTCCTGGTGATGACGTGGGCGTCGATGGCAGTGTCGGTCTCTGGCGCGATATTCGTCTCGTCGGCCGTGGCTACCAGAGCTCGACCCACACGTTCAACAGCGACTTCTTTTCAGCGAATGAGGGTGCGTCGGTAGGCGTCCGTGTCGCGCGAGGCGCCAGACGGGTTGAGGTGCGAGCCAACTATGGCGAATCGCAATACAGCACGACCACCGTCCGTCGCACCGTGTCGATCCAGGCCGGCACACCGGTGGGACCGTTTCACCTGAATGGAAGCGCGGACGTCGGTGAACAGGACGCGGCCGTGGGCCTCAGCAGCCATCTGGCGTTATATCGTGGCGACGTCGCGTGGGTTGGGAGTATCGGCAATGCCTCGTTGAGCGTCAGCCGCTCAAATCGAGCGGATGTCGTCCAGCAGCGTGTCGATCTGCTGGCGTCGCTGCACGTTGGCGGCGCGGAACTCGCGGGGGGAGCCTGGTTGACGCGCGGCTATGGACGCCCGGGCGCGTGGACCAGCATCGGCGTTCCCGTTGGGTTCGAATCGATGATTGTGTTCGGGCTCGATTATTCGCCGCTCAACTGGACGGACGTTCCTTCGCTGCGTGGCTCACTGGCCTTCCGAAAAACGCTGGCGTTTCCCGTTCCGTTCGCGAGGCCCCTGCCTCCCGCGGCCATTCCTACTATCGCCAGGAAAGCGCCCGACACGGCGCCCTGACGCGATCGCACGCGCCAGGCCGCCGGCGAGCTCACCCAATCTCAGGGCGTCGCGACAATATAGGCAGAGACAACATCGGTATAGTCGCTGCTGTCTGCGACCATGACACGAATCCAGTAGGTGCCGGGCACAGTAAAGCTGCACTTGGCCTGCGCCTTCTTCGACCCAACCAGGCTGCCATCTCCACAGCCGAAGTAGTAGGCGCGCACGGATCCGTCCGGGTCGCTACTTTCGCTCGCGTTGATGTTGACCGTGAACGGCACCGTACCGCTCAACTTGTCCAGGGTTGCCTGAGCGATGGGCGGTTGACCCGTTGCACCCCCGATCCGGACGACCTCGCTCGCTCTATTCGAGAGATTGAGCGACTGGTCGATCGCCTGAGCGCTGACTCGATACACGCCGGGAGTGTCCAACTTCACCGTTGTCGATGAGCCCGTGAAACAACACAACCCACGCGAGGCGTTCTGGCCGGTCAGCCACACATCCCATCCCATCTGGCTGTTCTTGCCGCCTGCTCCCGAATAGCTCACGGTAATCGTGCTCCCTGCCGGGGCATCGGTAGGAGACACGCTCAGTGAGCCGGACGGCGATTGGCCCGCATTTCCACCAGCGACAGTGACCCACTGGCGCCCAACGGCCGATCCTCCCCGCCCATCTGCTACCGCAGCGGCGTACGGGACAGCCACCGTCCGACCGATCGAGGGCGCAGTGAACGAAGCGGCAGTGCCGTCCAGCGTCGGGAAAAGCCTGTTGACCATCCAGCCGAACAACCATTGCTCGGGTGAACCTGCTTGCGAACGCGCCCAGGACATACGAAGAGGATCGCCATCCGCATCAGCCGCCGTCGCGCTAAGAGTGACTTTGCCACCTGAAGACGCGAACACATCGTCACCTATCGAAAGCGTCGGGAAGATGTTCAGCACGGGCGAGAAGAGATCCGGATTGGCGAGAGCCTTCGCAAAGTTGAGCCGTCCGCCGGTCGACGTGCTCCTCGCTTTCGCGTCAGTCAGCGCATCGTAGCTGCCGGGATCGAGAACAACGTCGCGTGCTTCGATCGCGGAGAGTTCCGGGTTTTGTACGAGCAGACCCGCAAGAACGCCAGTGACGTGCGGCGTCGCCATCGATGTCCCAGAGAGCAGCTTGTATCCACTCTTATCGCAGAGCGTGCACGATCCCGCTGGCACAGTCGAGTAAGTGGACACACCAGGAGCCGCGATATCGACGCTTCCCAATCCGTAGTTGGTGAACGACGCACCCGCGTCATTCTGATCGCTCGCCAAGACGGAAACAATCCCGCGGTTGTCGTAGGCACCGGGGTACATCGGTGAGCTGTCCGCGAGTTGACCGCTGTTGCCAGCCGCACACACGTGCAGGATCCCCGCAGCTTCGGCACGTGCCATGGCGTCCTTGAGCGCCTGACTGAAGCCCGCGCCGCCCCATGAGTTGTTCGTGAGGCGAACGTTGATTCCCTGCTGCTTGAGCGCAGTCACCTGGTCGAAAGCAAGCACCGCATCCGAGATGTTGCCGGAGCCGTTGGCATCAAGGAATTTGACCGACATGAGATTCGCATGCCAATTGAGCCCGGCGATGCCGATCCCATTGTTGGCCGCTGCACCGATCGTCCCCGCGACGTGCGTACCGTGTCCGTAATCGTCATCTCCACCCTTGGTGCACCTACCTCTCATGCAGGTGAATCCGTGTGAGCCGTCAGAGTTCGTCCAGAGATTGGCTTGAAGGTCCGGGTGCTTGAAGTTGATGCCCGTGTCGATGATGGCGACGACGAGGCTGCTCGAGTCGGTCTGTGTATTCCAGGCAGTTGGTGCAGCTATCTTCACCATATCCCACTGCTGGTTCCAACCAGGATCAGTAGGGACGCTGTCGACCTGGACCACGTAGTCAGGCTCGGCGTACAGAACGTTCGGGTTCGCCTGATAGAGCCGCACGGTTTCAGATACCGAGAGGCCCGGCGGTGTATTCACCAGATGCAGGTTGCCATCCCCTGGAAAGGCCATGGACGACGCCGATCCGGGAAGAAACACGGGTGCGGCGCCATTCCGGAATCGGACGAGGACGCGTGACGGATGCGTCGCGGGTTCGTCTGTGATGAGTGCAGTGCCTCGGTTGTCAATGGAGATGGTGGCCTCGGAGAGCTTCGTCGGGGCTGCAAGAGACGCGCGGGGGTCATTACGAAGATCCTGCGCGCGAAGTGTCCACGCGAAGGCGACGGAGGTAACGGCGACAATCACATACCCAACGGACCGTTTGATCATTCATCCACTCCATGAGGCCGTGCATAGGCTGCACAGTCGCGCGCACACCTTCGGCGCGATGCGCACTCGCGGGCGATCGACCGCCCGAATACGGGCGCTCAGCCTACCGACCTCGAAAGCACCGGCGATTTATCGAGAAACGTCGTGAGAGGTGCGGCTCGCCCGGTGCAACTGCAGTGCCATGGTTAGGTTTGCTGTGCGACTCACGGCGACTGTCGCTGCGAATGGAGGCGCGTCGCCTCACGCGTAGCACTTCTGTACGACCTCGTACAAATCTCGCCACGGCGCCACGCTCTGTCGGTCAGGCGTTCGCCCCATGGACGAACAACGCGCAGGCCTGCTCGCGACCACTAGATCGCGAGCCGCAGTCGCTCTCGCCACGCCCATTCCTCCAACAGCCGAAGCGCCTTTTTAAATGCAGGCCTGTCTCCCCAGCCGCGCGCCTGAACGACGGCTCGTCGTTTCATGTCCACCTCAATCGTCAGTACGTGAAGTGGCCGGAGTGCTGTTGGCGTCCACGTCAGACCGCCATTCGCGACGCCGAGACGACGATGCCAGTGCTGCATCAGCCGCAGCATCGATTGGACGGCACGTCCTTTCATCGAGAACGAGGGCTGCGGTGGGTCACGCATCACGATTCCGTCCGGCGTTTCCACGGCCACGCGGTCATGGCGAATCGCCTGAACAAAATCGATCATGGCCCGACGTTCGTCAGCGGGATCGCATGAGCGTTGGCGATCAGAAACGTCCATACGGTGCGCCAGAACACGCCGTTGCGGAGGTCGGTCGCTAATCGAGTCGCCGCGACTGCCCTGACCAGTTCTTCAGATGCACCTGTCTCATCGGTCGCATGCCACGACGAGGCGAGGAATGCCGGCACTAATACGAGCAGACCAGGTATCGAAGCGCTCGTGAACCTGTCTCGGTTCACATGGGCCGACATCCGAGTGGTGAGCGATTGGCCGGGGACGTCGGCGTCCTGGCTACCAGTGGTGTGCTCGCTCGCGTGCCATCCCGCTTTCCCTCGTCTAGTTCGGCCTGCATTGCAACATCGGGATCCGATCGTGAGGGTTCGGGGCGCGCCAAGGTACTAGCGCAACACGCCGTCGAGGAGGACGATGTCGGCGTCGGTCTCCACGACCGCGGCGTACACGGATCGCCCGTCGCGGGACCATGACACCTGGCGCGCGATGAGCGTCGAGCGCTGACCGAAGTCGGTGAGCTGACGTGGCGCGCCGTCTTTGGTGGAAAACGCCCAGATGTTCGTGGTGTTCGAATCGCGCAGCGGCATCGCGAGCCAGCCGTCGTCGGGTGAGAGGGCGTAGCCCTGCGGCAGAAACGGAATGCGCGATTGGCCGACCTTGATGAACAATCGCGCGGGGCCGTTTTCCGGATCGGCTCTCTGTATCTCGCCCGGTGCACTCTGGCTCGGCACATAAAACAGCGTCGAGCCACCGGTCGCGGCCGCCATGTTCGCGCCTTCGCAGCGCACGCGAACAGACTGACCGCCAGCGACCGGGATCTTCTCGATGCACGTCACTGCCGGATTCTCTGAAGAAGCAGTGAAGTAATAGAGCCATCGTCCATCGGGTGACCAGGCTGCTCCGGCGCCGCGACGGACCAGCTCGCGCAGCCCGCCGCCATCCGGATTGATCAGCCACTCACTCGTCACCCCTGCCTCGCTCCGGACGAACACGATGCGATCTCCCGACGGTGACCAGATCGGGATTCCAATCGACACCGCCGGATCCTTCTCGAACGTGATCTGACGGGGGCTCGAGCCATCAACTTTCGTCACCCACACGTTCATGTGTCCGCCGCTATCCGAGAGATACACGACCTCCTGGTCATCGGGGCTCGGCGACGGTGTCTGCACCTGACCTGTCTGATTGGTGATGCGACTCGCCTGCTTCACGTTGTCAGCCGGCGATCCACCGACGGGAAATCGCCAGATATCCGACTGCATCCGGATACGACTCGCGAATAGCTTGCCGGGTGCCACGATATCCGGCTCGACGTACGAGACATCGCCGAACGTCAGCTGGCGCTCGTCGGCACCCGGCCGTCTTCCCGCAGTCCGAAGGTTGAAGATCGGCGGATAGACCGCTGTACTGCCAACGGAAGAGGCGTACACAATTCCGGAGTTGTCGGGCAGCCACGCGAGGCCCTGAATTCGCGGGGCACTCGCAACGGTGAACGGATCGCCGCCGGCGAGGTCAATGACATACACCGCTCGATTGAAAGCGATCTCGATCGCCCCCACGAACGCAACCGAGCGATCGTCGGGCGACCAGCGCGGGCTGCTGAATTCGGAGAGTGCCGGCAGTGGTTTTGTTTCGATCACCGATCCGTTGCGCTCCAGGATCGCCAATACGGTTCGGCCCGATTGCGACTGGAATGTGGCGATCCGGCGGCCGTCATGGCTGATGTCGGCGTCGCCTTGCGACGCGGTGATCCGTCGCGGCGTTCCGCCGAGTGCCGCAATTTCCCACAACGCTCCTGGCTCCTCGTCCTTGAGGGCGAGCTGACGGTAAATCAGCGCGCTGGAGTCCGGCGTCCATCGCGGGTGCTCGTGATCGGCTTCGTCGTGCGTGATCTGCAGCGGAGTTCCCCCCGCCAGCAACCGCACCCAGATCTGTCGGCGGCCGGTGTCGGATGGCGCAACGAATGCCACCGTCTTTCCATCAGGCGAGATCGCGGGATGCTCCTCGGTTCCTACGAAGTCCGTGATGCGTTGGAGCACGACCGGGCTCACCGGCGCATCCTGCGGGCGTGCCCACCACCGGCTC
>DATCXH010000676.1:0-3694 GCA_036565925.1 Vicinamibacterales bacterium | reverse complement strand
GGCTGCAGCGCGTGCCCTCGCGAGCCGCGCAGACCACTCACCTACGGTGGCTTGATGCCAAAGAAGCACAGAGCGAAGCAGCGATACGCTATCGAGCGCGCCCTGCGGATCGGCCGACGCGCGGACACGACCGGCGCGGTGGTCGGTCCCGATGTTACCCTGATCGCCGGAGAAATCGATGAGTGCGTTCATGTAAAACAACGCGAACTGCGCTACTACTCACTTGAGGACGGGGATCGCGTGGCGATGTCGTTTTCGCCTGGCGAATCGATCTCGGCCGTATTCGCGGCCATCGGCCGCGACCGAACTCAGCGTGCGTTGCGCGAAGCGCAGAAGGCAGATGCGGTCATCGGACGATATTTCAAGGAGACTCATCCCTACCACCATGACACTTCGACCTATATAGCGGTAACCGATGTAGTCCCAAATGAGAGTAGCGGCCCGGCGATCGAAGGACACGGGATTGCGTTTACGGACAACATCCTTCAGGCGGTCCGAATATCAAAGACCAGAATTCAGTTCCGTCGCATTCATGAATGGACGGAGATCTCGGAGGATGAGTGGCTCGAAGCCGTGGCGCGCGCCAGGCAGTTCTTCGACGCAGTGAACGCGATCGAATGACCGCCATCCTCACCCGCGCCCGTCACGGCCTCTACCTCGTCCCACCTTACGACTCCTATCTATCAAAGGCGCTCATTCGCATGGGCGAATACGCCCCCGAAGAATTCAACACGTGGCGCCCCTATCTCCCCGTTGAGGGTGTCGTGGTCGACGCCGGGGCGAACATCGGGTGTCACACCCTGCCCTTCGCGCGAGCGGTAGGACCGCATGGCGTCGTGATCGCGATCGAACCCCAGCGGATGTTGCGGTACATGCTGGACGGAACGATCGCACTCAACGGATTCCGGAACATCCACACCGAAGGCGTCGCGCTCGGGAAGGAGCCCGGCACGATCAAGGTGCCCGCCATCGACTACGGCGCTGAAAGCAACTTCGGCGGGCTGACGCTCGACGGATCGCACGATGACCATCCTGGCGAAATAGTGCCACGTGCCACACTCGACGCGATGTTCTCAGGTGTCGATGTGGATTTCCTCAAGCTCGACATCGAAGGGGCGGAACTCGACGCCTTGCTCGGTGCTGAGGAATTGATCGCCCGCTGTCGTCCAGTGCTGAGCGTCGAGGCAGACCGAGAGGAACAGGTGCCGGGCTTGCTCGACTGGCTCACAGCACACGACTACCGCGCGTGGTGGCACAGGCCGCCGTTGGGTCCACTCTGGCCGGGCGTGATCTCCATCAACCTGTTCGCGATTCCTCGTGAGGATACTGAGTTGCCTGATCCGGTGGGGTATGTCGAGGCGGTGATCGAGTGAAGCTCGCCGGTCCGCGCAAGCGAGTCGATTTCGTCCTTCATCGGTCATCCCTCGAGGCACGCATCTCCGGATTCTTCCCGCCTGAGCGAGCGGCGGCTAGACGCACGATGTATCAGGCCGCCGCAGACGACGCCTATCCGTTTGTGAAGGGGGCGTATGACCGAGCGCGAAGGCGGTACATCGAGGAGTTGCTTTACGGCACGATGGATACGGAGCCGGCCGGCATTCTGGTCGCCAACCTCATCGTAGCAACATGACCGTCCGCCTGGAGAAGACTCCGATTCGACCACTCACCGGACGAGGCGCACAGCCACCACTCGGCCGATTCACCTTGAGCGTCGGTGCGCCATCGACGTTTGAGGCGTGGCTCGCGCTACCCGCTGGTGACGCGCGGACGATCGCGGAGTTTGCCAACGACTACGTATCGCCCCCTCCGCTGACCGACGCCGAGGTTGCGGAGGTGACGGCGGGCGCGCGCCGAGAAGCGGGACTTTCATGACCGTCCGCAACGCCTCCACCTCCATCAGCAAGCAATCCTTCTGCGACACCTTCGGTGTGAGTGAAGCGCAGATGGAGCGCCACTTTCAAGCCGGAATGCCGCACGAGAAGAAGGGTAGGCGGGTGTTCATCCCGATGCCGGCCGGTCGGGTGTGGTATCACTCCTTTCTGGTCAATAAAGGAAAGAAACAGGCAGCGCCGAAGAACATCGACGAAGCGAAGTTGCGCAAGGAGACAGCACTCGCAGAGATGGCAGAGCTCGACCTTGCCGAACGCCAGCGCGAAACAATGAAAGTCGCTGATCATGAGCGATTGCTGGCCGACGCCTACTCTCGTGTAGCCGCCAAACTGACTGGCTTCGCGGCGCGTGCCTCTGTTGCCTCGTTTGGCGCGGCTACGGCCGAAGAGGCCGAGGAGCGCATCGAGCCAGTCGTCGACGAGATCCGCGAGGAGCTCCGTAAGACGGACGACATCCCGACGGACGACGAGACCGAAGACATGGAGGAGGATGACGGCGACGGCGACGATTGAGCGTCCGCGCGCCGTCGATCGCCTGACCGGCGCGCGGACCGCACTTCGCCGCGAGCGTGAGCTTCGCCGGCAAATCTTCCACCCGCCGTCCAAACTCACGTTGTCGGAGTGGGCCGACCGCTATCGCTACATCTCTGAAGTCGCGGCTGCTGAGCCTGGGAAGTGGCGGACGATCCGCGCGCCGTTCCAGCGCGGCATCATGGATTCGATCTCCGACCGCAGCGTCACGCGCGTTGTCGTCGTTGGCGGTTCGCAGTGGGGTAAGAGCGAGCTCCTCATCAACACGGGCTTCTACTACATCCATCAGGAACCGTCGCCGATCCTGATGGTGCGTCCGTCCCTTGAGGATGCGCGAGATTTCTCTGAGGATCGGATCAAGTCGAACGCGGCGGTGACGCCAGAAGTGCAGAAGCGCCTGCGCACGTCCGGCGGCCGGCGGGATTCTGGCGACAAGATGCTCCGCAAAGCGTTCGACGGCGGACATCTGACACTCGTCGGCGCGAACTCCGCGACGGGCCTCGCCAACCGGCCGATTCGCGTCGTGCTGTTCGACGAGGTCGACAAGTACCCGCCGTCGGCGAGCGACAAGGGCAATCCGATCACGCTCGCCGAGAACCGCACGCAGACGTTCCGGCACCGCAAAAAGATTGTCATCGTCTCGACGCCGGGCGTCAAAGGCGTCTCGAAGATTTGGCCCGAATGGGAACGCTCAGATCAGCGGCGCTACTTCGTTCCGTGCCCGCATTGCGGTGAGTATCAGATACTCGCATTCGGCGGGAAGGACGTCGCATGGGGTGTGAAGTGGGATCAGGACAATCCAGACAACGCGTACTACGTCTGCCGTGCGAACGGGTGCGTGATCGAGCATCGCCACAAAACGAGGATGCTCGAGCGTGGCGAGTGGCGCGCGACGAATCCAGCGGGCCAGTTCCCCGGCTTCCATGTCAACGCGATCTATTCGCCGTGGGTGTCGTGGAATGAGCTCGTCGCCCGCTTCCTCGTGGCGAAGCAGTCGGCCGACACACTCCAGGTGTTCGTCAACGAGGCGCTCGCGGAACTGTGGGACAAGGACGACGAGGGTGACGCCGTCGACACGGACTCGCTCGTGGCACGCCGAGAGGTCTACCCGGCGGAAGTGCCGGCGGGCGTCGGAATTCTCACGGCATTCGTTGACGTCCAGCGCGAGTGGATGGAACTGCTCGTGAAGGGATGGGGTGCTGGGCAGGAGTCGTGGCAGATCGCACATCATCGAATACGCGGGAATACTGAGCACGAGGACGTGTGGAACCGGC
>DATCXH010000188.1:0-2036 GCA_036565925.1 Vicinamibacterales bacterium | reverse complement strand
GTGATGTTCGTGCGGCGCTCGCGTCACTTGCGCCTTACGTGCCGATGCTGCGGGGCGGGAACCAGCCGCCGCCGAACGGAGGCCAATCGTGACCGCTCGCGCCTACGACCCTGTCACCGAAGCAAGAAAATACCTGTTCGTTCGCGAAGCAGGCCAGAATCGCGGGCAGCGTGTCGAAGCCATCCAGAAATGGAGCGGCGGATCGGCGGGTGATTCGTGGTGCTGTGAGTTCGCAACGATGGTCTACGACATCTGCTACCAAGGCAAGAGCGAGATCCCGCGCACCGGCAGTTGCGATGTGGTGCTCGCGCTCGCGAAGGACAGAGGATGGACGGTGGCGGACCCGCGACCCGGTGACCTTGTGCTCAGCGTGCGCTCGCCAGACGACGCGCATCACATCGGCATCGTGACGCAGGCGAACCCGCTGACCGCCATCGCCGGGAATACGAGCGCTGACGGCGCGTCATCGAATGGCGATCGGGTCGCGGAACATGCCATTTCGCGTGACAACAAGGTGTTCGTGCGGGTGCCTGCATGACGCTCCCGCCGCTGGTGACCTACGACGCGCACACCGCGGTATGGCTCCTCGGCGAGCCGTTTGACTCGCGACCGACGTCGCTCATCGGATCTGCTATCCCGATCCCGCAGGGATTCGTCACTGACCTGTCGAGCGTGCCGCGGGTGTTCTGGAATCTCGCCGCGCCGTTCGAGCTCTCGATTGCCGGCGCGTTGACGCACGATTGGCTGTATCGGCACGGGGGACATGTGGCCGTTCGGCGCGACGGCGGCGGGTTGGGATCGCTGTGGTTTACGCGGGCGCAGGCCGATCAGTATTTCCTCGATTACATGAAGGTTGAGGGCGTCGTGTGGTGGAAGCGCACGCTCGCGCATTGGTGCGTTCGCGTGGCGGGCGGCCCGTCGTGGAGGAAGGCGGCATGACCGTACTCACGCTCCTGCTCCGCCACTGGCGAGAATGCGCGATCGCGGTCCTCGTGCTCGTTCTCGTTGGCGCGTGTCACCAGCGCGATCAGGCATTGCGCGCGCAAGGTGTAGCCACCGAACGAATGCGGACAGCCGACTCCACGCTCGCCGCGCTCCGCCCGCAGCTCGCCCACGTCGACACCGTCTACCGCGTCGACACGATGCGATTGCGTGTGGCCGTGACCCATACCAACACACTCCGCGATACCCTCGTCCGGCACCTCCACGACACGACCGTCGTGCTCCGCTACATCGCCGCAGCCGACAGCACGATCCACGCCTGCACGGAAGCGCTCCACACGTGCGAGCAGACGAAAGCCTTACTCACCGAGCAGCGCGACGCGTGGAAGGCGAAAGCGTTGGCCGTGCCGACGATCACGTCGTCCCATCACTCTCTTGTCTCTAACCTCCTCTGGGGCGTCGTCGGGGCCTCAGTGGGATACTACGCAGGACACCGACGGTAGGCGATCCACTCGGATTAGATTAGATTTCACTCAACACATGGCACGCCGTGAGGCGTTCCGGAGGGCACAATGGCAGTCACGGAACAGACGGTGCATCTCGTCTGCCACACGGAGCGCATGTTGCGCGTCCTGGCAGCACGACCGGACCACCCGCGCAAGGCGGAGTACGACGCCACGCTCGCGGGCTATCGCGCGACTTGGAAGGGCATCGGCGCTGACGATCGGGAGTTGATCGCGGCGGCCGCCACCAAGGTCGACGACCAGACGGCCGACTCCATCGCCGCGGCAGTTGCCGCGCTGGAGGTGTGACATGGCCGCAGGCAAGTGGAAACTCTACGAGCAGGCCAAGAAGCATCTCGCCGACGGGACGTTCGATCTCGACGCCAACACGTTCAAGATCTCGCTGCACTCGTCGGCATCGAACGCGAATACGCTCTCAACGAGCTCCGCGTTCGCGGACATCACGAATGAGTTGACGACTGCCAACGGCTATACGGCCGGCGGGATCGCGCTCACGTCCGTGACGTGGACCAACGCGTCGGGCACGATGACGTTCACGAGCGCAGCCCCAGTGTGGACCGCCTCCGGCGG
>DATCXH010000232.1:0-16626 GCA_036565925.1 Vicinamibacterales bacterium | reverse complement strand
CCTGCTGCTGCTCGGCGGCAGCTGGATGGCGCTGGTGCGTATCGTGACGGCGTTTACGATCGGGCATAGCATCACTCTGTCGCTGGCCGCACTGAACATTTTCTCGCCGCCGCCAAGCATCATCGAGCCCGCCATCGCGCTGAGCATCGTGTTCGTGGGAGCCGACAACCTCGTGCGCGGCGACGGCCGTGATCTGCGCGCGTGGGTCGCCTTGACGTTCGGCCTCGTGCACGGCTTCGGCTTTGCGAACGTCTTGCGAGAGTTTGGGCTGCCACGTGAGGCGCTGGGCTGGTCCCTGTTCTCGTTCAATCTCGGCGTCGAGATTGGTCAACTCGCCGTGGTGCTGGCGGTCGCTACTGTGCTGACCGCGATCAGGAGACGCAGCGAGTTGCTGGGTGCCCGTGTCGCGATTGCCGGATCAGTCGTCGTGATCGCTGCCGGCACGTATTGGTTCGTGCAGAGAGTGTTCTTTCCGACCGGTGCCTAGATCGTGGTTGGAAGTTGGGCGTTGGTAGTTGGGAATTTGCTGGCTATAGCCAGCGCTTCCACCAGACCGCAGACAAGGCGACCTGATGATCGAAGCCAGGTCGTCCAAACGATTGACGAGCGCGGTGGTCGGCTCTCAGCGTCAGTTCCGGGGTAAGCCGGAATCCAACCGTCTCCTCGATGCTATTGAGATGCTGCTCGTTGAGTGTCAGCAACGGTGTCAGCGCCGGCGCCGATATGCGCTCGACGCGTCCGGCAACATACCAGCGAGGTGTCAACGTTTGCTGGCCCTGCACGTACCAGCCGTTGGCCACCGTGTCTTCGGCGGAAGTCTCCATCGTATCCCGCACGAACTCTGCAAGCAGCTTGGTGTAGCGGAACGAGAACTCAGTCTCGACGGTGACGATCGTGGCGTCGCGGTCCTCAGTGATAGTCGGCGTTTCGTTGGCGCGTTGCCATCCACCATGTGTCACTGATGCGCCGACTCGCAGGCCAACGAAGGGCGTCACGCCGCCGCCGATCACGACGTTCTCGAAGCGCGGCGGATTGGTGCTGGCGAAAATGCGCCGGGTGCGCAACGGCGAAGTATCAATGATCGCTGCACGCGCATCCCAGTGCTCACCCGATACGGTGGCGCTTGTACCAAATGCGTAGACCGCCCCCAGCAATGTCGGACGCGGCGCGCCCACTTCCATCACCGGCAGCGGGGTAAAGAGTGAAGCGGGGAGCGACACGGTTGGATTGAGTTGCGGCCGGAGCATCAGATTCGACAGGCCGACGGGAGACGGAATCAGGCCGGCGTCCACTCGCAGGCCGATCGGTCCCGGCCGTTGATATCTGACTGCCGCGATCCAGACTTGTTTGTTCCACTGGCCCGATGCCTGGCGCATCGCCCACGGGCGGATCATGCCTTCGAACCCGGCGCCGATACCGACGCTCATTTCTGCGTCGACAATCGCACCGGTCGAGTTGCCGCCATCGAATGCGCGTGTCTGATCGAAGGATGCGGCCGTATCGACCGCAACGGGCGAGGGACGAGCCAGCTGGCCAGACGCTTCGCCGCGAGCCAGAAGTAGAAGAGTGAAGAAGTGAAAGACGTAGAGAAGTGAGTGCGAAGTACGCCGTCTCGACTTACAACTTACTTGTTCCACTTTTCCACTTCTTCCACTTTGGCACTTTACGCTGACGCCTCGCGGCCGAGCAACGCCTGTAGCTGACGCTCTGGTGCCGAGGTGGACTGCGCGAGCGCGTCGCGCAGCGCGTCAACCGACGCCGAATCGAACTGTGTGCCCGAATAGCGTTGCAACTCGACCAGCGCGACTGACGCTGCGCGCGCCGGACGGTAGGCACGAGCGCTGGTCATTGCGTCGAATGCATCCGCGACGTGGACGATGCGAGCGTCGAGCGGGATGTTATCGCCGAGCAGTCCGAACGGATAACCCTTGCCGTCCGGCCGCTCGTGGTGCAACTCGACGATCGCGAGGTGTGGCTCGAGGAACGGTACCTTGCGCAAGATGCGCGCGCCGAGGCCGGGATGACGCCGGATCTGCTCGAATTCATCGGCCGACAAGGGTCCCGGCTTTCGCAGGATGTGATCGGCGACGCCAATCTTGCCGATGTCGTGGAGCAGTGCGCCGAGCCGGATGATGTCCACTTCCGCTTCGGTAAGTTGCAGTTGCCGTGCGATCAGCACCGACAGCGCGCTGACACGCTCGGAGTGACCGGCCGTGTACGGGTCTCGTGCATCGAGTGCGGCCGCCAGTGCGCGGATAGCGCCGAGATACGCGGACTGCGTCTCGGCCTCAGCGGTCGTCAATCCGCCCATCAGCTCGTTGAACGCCGTCGCCAACGCATCGAGCTCGCGGCTCGTGCCCGCGATCTCGAGCGTTCGTCCGAAGTCTCGCGCGGCGGTCATCGTGGCAATATCGCCAGCGACGCGCTTGATCGGATCCGTCAACGTACGCGCGAGCCACAAGCTGCCGAATGCGGCGAGGACGAATCCGCCGAGCGCCACCGTGCCAAGCGCCCACATGGCTTTGCTCTGCGCTTCGCGTGCGGCCGCGTCGATCGAGGTCAGCGAATAGATCCGCACCGGCCCCGAGTTGAGCAGTGTCCGGATTGCGTACTGCTCGCCATTGAGTTGTGCGGTGACAGTCGGCACGGCTTCGCCGGCGACGAGATCGCGCGTGACCTCCTCGGCGACCGTGCTCGCCACGACCTGGTGATTCACCGTAATGACGATGCCCGCGTCAGACAGATCGGCGAGCACGTCGGCATACGCGTTGTCGAGACTGGTGCCGAGGACGAGCGTGCCGACCTCGCGCTGATCGAGCCGGAGCGGAACACCGGAGACGCGAAATGCGCCCCCGGCGACGACGGCCACTGTTTGAAATGTGCCCGAGGGACGATTCGAGAGTTTCACGCGCTCGTTCGTGGGCCAACGCTGCCGCGAGGTGCCAGCGCTGGCAAACACGCGACTCTCGGCATCGAGAATGGCGAGCACACTCGCCGATGTCACCGCCGCCAGCTTCTCGAGCTCCCGCGTGACCGTCTGCTGCGCCTCGAGCCGCTGCTCGTAGTTGGACGCCAGACGCGCTTCGGTCGTGTAGGTGTCGAATGCCGCTTTGAGCGTCGGGTTTTCCGCCAGCGTCGCCGTCGTGGCGAGCTGATCGCGATCACGACGGGCGTCGAACGCCGTGAAGATGCGTGCGCTCGCAGCGAGTTTTGCGGTCTCTGCTTCGCGTACGCGATCCCGCGCGTCCACGACGAGGACGATGAAGACGATGGACAGGATGATGGCGACCGTGATGAAGGTCACCGCGACGGTCTTGGCTGCGAGGCCGGGTGCCCGCTTCACTGCGCGGGCACCGGAAGCACGAAGTCAGTCTCTGTGGTACGTCCAGGTTCGATGCGGAGCGGCACAGTCCAGTCGCCGAGACGTTCATGCCACGCGGTGATCTCCCGCTGTCCCGGCGGGACGTTCGGCAGCTCGAAGCGGCCGTCTTCGCCGACCATCGTGAACCAGGGATGGTTGAACACCATGATCGTCGCGGTCATGTGCGAGTGAATCTCGCAGAACACTTTGACGACGCCCGGTTTCGTGACGCGCACCGACTTCGACTCGCCGCGCGGGAACCGTCCCAGGTTGAACGTCTTGACGCGCGAGAGTGAGAAGACGTTGTGATAGATCGGGTCGTCGTTCGGAAACTGCACTTCAGATCCGACCGGGACGGCCACCACCCGGGGAATGAAGTTCTCGTCTTTCTGCCGAATCTCCACGACGGTCGGCGCGGTGGTCAGCGCAGGGGCGTTCTTCAGGAACACGACGACGTGCCGCAATTCGGAGACGGGGGCGAGGACCGGTTGCCCGACGGCGCGCGTGGCATATGCCGCCGAGGGGCGGCGAGCGGTGACAGGAATGCCAATCTCCACACGTCCGCGCACAGAGGCTCCCTGCTGCGCGGTCGAACCCGTCCCACCGATTCCAGCGAACCCGGTCAGGCACACCGCCATGAATAGCGTGCGCACCCCGCGGACGTTCATGGTGTGCATTCTACAGAAGGTTGCCTCCCGCTGGTTGTCCCCCTCTCCTGATATCGTTCGGTTCATGTTGGGCTTTATGGTTGCACTGACGTTACTCGGCTCGGCCGATACACAGCCCCCTGCTTCCCCAGGCCCGGGCGTTTCCGAGACGCTCGCCCGGCAGCGCACGGACGCGATTCGCGAGCTGAAGTACGAGCTGTCGTTCACCATTCCGGCAGATCGGCAGACTGCTGTCCGCGGGCGATTGGTCGCGCGCTTCGCACTCGACAAACCTCAGCCCGTGGTCTTCGATTTCGCGCAGCCAGCCGAGCGGCTCACACAGGTTCGTGCCGGGGGGCGCGTCGTCTCTACCATCGTTCGAGACGGCCACATCGTCATACCGGCCGAGATGACCAGGGCCGGTGCCAACGAGATCGAATTCGATTTCGTTGCCGGCGACGATGCCCTCAATCGAAACGATGAGTTTCTCTACACGCTGTTCGTGCCGGCGCGAGCACGTCTGACGTTCCCGTGTTTCGACCAGCCGGATCTGAAGGCGCGATATCGCCTGACGCTCATCACTCCTGACGGCTGGCAGGCGATCGCAAACGGAGCCGAGGTCGGCCGAAAGGCGTCGGGCGGTGCCGTCGAGACAACGTTTCAGGAGACGGCGCCGCTGTCCACGTATCTCTTCGCGTTCGTCGCCGGCAAGTTCTCGGTGGAGACCGCGCAGCGCAACGGACGCACGCTCCGGTTCTTCCATCGTGAGACGGATGCGGCAAAGGTCGCGCGCAATCGCGAGGCGCTCTTCGATCTGCATGCGAAGGCGATCGACTGGCTGGAGAACTACACCGATATCAAATATCCGTGGGGCAAGTTCGACTTCGTCCTCATCCCCTCGTTTCAGTTCGGCGGCATGGAGCACGCGGGCGCGATCCTCTACAACGCGGCAAGCCTGATGCTCGACGAATCGGCGACGCAGAATCAGTTACTCGAGCGGGCGAGTGTCATCGCGCACGAGACGTCGCACATGTGGTTCGGCGATCTCGTCACGATGCGGTGGTTCAACGACGTGTGGATGAAGGAAGTCTTCGCCAATTTCATGGCCGCGAAGATCGTGAACCCGTCGTTTCCCGACGTGAACCACGAGCTGCGGTTTCTCCTCGCACATTATCCGGCGGCGTATCAGGTCGATCGCACAGCGGGAACGAACGCAATCCGTCAGGAGCTGAACAATCTCGATGAAGCCGGCCAGATGTATGGGCCGATCATTTATCAGAAGGCGCCGATCGTCATGCGACAGCTCGAGCTGATCGTCGGCGAGCGTCGATTCCGCAACGGACTCCGTGAGTATCTGAAGCGGTATGCCTACGGGAATGCGACGTGGCTCGACCTCGTACGCATCATCGACGACCGCACGCGCGAGGACATCGCGGTGTGGAGCCGCGCGTGGGTCGAAGATCGCGGCCGGCCCGAATTCACGGCCTCGGTGCGGATGGGAGAGAAGGGGCGCCTCGAATCGATCGCGATCACTCAGCGGGATCCGATGAAGCGCGGGCTTGTCTGGCCACAGCGACTGCGCGTGACGCTCGGGTACGACGGATCGCTGAAGGATCTTCCGGTCTACGTGACGGAAACGGAGACCATCGTCAAGGATGCCAAAGGACTGCCGGCGCCGCGGTTCGTTCTGTTGGCGGGCGGCGGGTTGGGCTACGGCCTGTTCGTGCTCGATGACGGCAGTCGCGACTATTTACTGCAACACATCGCCGACATTCCCGACGCGTTGACTCGCGGTGCGGCCTGGGTGACGTTGTGGGACAACCTGCAGGCATCACGTGCCGGCGCGGCTGCGTTGCTCGACGCGGCGCTCCGCGCGTTACCGCGCGAAGACGATGAACAGAACGCGCAGCGCGTGCTGGCGTATGTCACGCGCGTGTTCTGGCGCTTCCTGCCTTCGGAAGAGCGGGTCGCCCGTGCGCCGACACTGGAGGCTGCGCTGAGGGCAGGATTGGAGCGCAGCCGCACGCAGAGTGAGAAGGCCGCCTGGTTCAATGCCTATCGCGATGTGGTGTTGACGGCTGACGGCGTCGCCTGGCTGACGCGTGTGTGGAAGCGCGAGCAGACGATCCCCGGCTTGCGACTTGCCGAGCCCGACGAGATTGCGATGTCAATGGAACTCGCCGTCCGCGAAGCACCGGGATGGGACGAGATCCTGAAGACGCAGATCGAGCGAACGCAGAATCCGGATCGCAAGGCGCGGTTGGCATTCGTTGCGCCTGCGCTGTCGGCCGATCCCGCAGTGCGCGAGCGTGCGTTCGCGCGCTTCCAGTTCGTCGAGAACCGGCGCCGCGAGCCGTGGGTGCTCGAGTCGCTGCAGTATCTGAATCATCCGCTGCGCGAGGCGCATGCACAGCGGTTCATTCGTCCTGCGCTGGATCTTTTGCGCGAGATTCAACAGACCGGCGACATTTTCTTCCCAACGCGCTGGATGGATTCGACACTGTCAGGACATCGATCGCCGGAGGCGGCGAGGACGGTGCGCGACTTCCTGGCGAGCGATCCTCAGTATCCGCAGCGACTGACGTGGACGATTCTCACGTCAGCCGATGAATTGTTTCGCGTTGCCGGGTCCGGCTGAAGCCGGACACTACACCTGTCCGGTCCGGCGGAAGCCGGACACCACACCTGTGAACCCGGACACGACACGGGCAGTCGTAGTGTCCGGCTTTAGCCGGACGATTAGCTTTGAACCCAGAGCTTGGGTTTGCCAGTCCCGTCGTCAGTGCCCTTGATGTACCAGTTCTTTCCTTGCGGATCGTGGTCCATCGTGGTCATGAAGTCGAACGGCGCCTGGAATTCAATGTAGTCGAAGCCAGTCTCGGAAGCGAGCAGTTGATGCCATTCGCCGGCGGGAATCAGCACCAGGCTTCCGGGGCCCACAGGCAGGCTTCCGGTGTCGTGCTTCACCTCGCCGGTCCCCTTCTCGATGAAGTAGAAATGCTCCGGAACAACCGGGCTCGTCTTCGACGCCTGATGCACGTGCCGTGGTGAATACGCGCTCGGCGCGTACTGCATCCGTCCGATCTGCAAGTCCCACGCGCCAGACAGTCCGGTTTCCTTGTTGACCCAGAAGGTTCGCTCGCGGATCTGCCGCTCGTCCACGAGCGATCGGAGACGTGCTTCTTCGAAGAAATAGCCGGCCGGTGATGGGTCAGCCCCCGCTCGGCCGGTGTGCTTCGGCACCGTTACGACGAACAGCTTCAGTGGCGTGCTGGATGCAGTGACGGTCGCTTCCTCGCCAGGCTCCAGGTACACGCCGACGCGGCGCTGTGTCTTGTGTTCGGCGGTCTTGCCAGCACTCGTGTGTGTCAGCGTTGCGTCCTTGCCCTCGAGGACATAGACGACCTGTGTTCGATCGCTGCTCGCGACGCGAAACGTCTTACCCGGATCCACCTGTCTCACGTCGACGGTCACGCGTGTACCGGTTTCTGCCTGGCCGAGGACGCTTCGCACGTGTCCATCCGCCGTGGGAGCCTCTGCCCGGCTCCCGACCTCGATCACTGTGATCATGGGTTCTCCCTCAGGCCAGTGCTTTGGGGCGATACGCTTCGCGCGCGACCGCCGAGATCGGCACCGGCGCGACCGTGGCTCTGATTTCTACCTGTGTGTGGCGTTCGACGGTCGGCTTTGTCGTGCCGCCGCCTTCCTCACCCCATACGAGAGTGACTTGCGTGCCTGGCTCGCTGAACTCGTTGTTGACGATCGCCAGCGACAGCATCGCGCGTTCGTTGAAGTTGTAACCCGTGTAGGTGGAGAGGCCGATCGTCTTGCCGCCGCTCACGACCTTGTCATAGGGGAGCGTGGAGTAGTTGGCGAGCGGCAGATCGATGTACTTCGTGACGCCACCGCGATCGTGGAACAGCGATCCCATGGCTCGCTCTACATCGTCGCCGTTCCAGAGGAGCGTGACCTTCTTACGCGGCGGATTCGCCGCCATCTTCTCGAGCGCAGTCCGGCCGACGAAGTCGTGATCGAACTTCACGAATGGACCGTAGCCCAGATCGTACGGCGTGAGGTAGTAGTCGGCGATGTTCTTCGAAACGAAGCTGCCGCCGAGCGAGGCCATCGCCTCGTAGCTCGTGCCCTTCAGCCATTCTCGATACGCCTTCATCGCATCGCCGGTGTAAATGGCCGGAAGCGGAGAAGGAATCCATCCTGACTCGAGACAGCTGGTCGGATATGTGCGGGCGCCAACCTGGCGAAGTCCGAACTCCTGGCCCGCTTCGACGATCGCATTCTTGACGTCCTCGCCCTGTTCCCACGGCCCGAAGATTTCCCAACCGGGCTGGCCGACCATGCCGTGGCGTAGTGCGCGCACGTCGTGGTTGGCGATCTTGAAAAGGCCCATGTTGAAGAACCGGATGTCGGGGACAGGCTGGCGTGTGAGCTTCTCGACCAGCTTCCCTGCGTTCGGCCCCTGGATTTGATAGCGATAGAACTTCCGGCGGCCTTGATTGACCGCGGATCGTTCATCGCGCTCGACCTTGACGTTGTACTTGCCGGTCTCGGCGTTGAAGTGCACCCAATTGCCGGCGGGTGGACGTCCGACCAGGCTCAACGTGTTCTCGTCGAGATAGAACAGAATCGCGTCGCCGATCACGTATCCGTCCGGCGTGCAGGCCACGAACTGTTTTCCCTGGTTGACCTTGAAATGCTTGAAGCTGTTCACACCGAGATCGGACAGCAACTTCACCGCGTCCGGGCCTTCGATGTACAGGTCCGACATGTGATGCGACTGGTCGAACAAGGCGCAGGTGTCGCGCCACGACCGCTGTTCGTCTCGCCAGTTCGTGAACTCATGACGCACGACCGGAAAGGCGTAGGGTCCGATCTGGGAATTGCGCAACAGCTCAACCGGGTTTCCTGCGGCCTGCAGGGCCGCTTCAAGGGTCTGATATGTCATAGAAGAGACGAATTATAAGCGACGGAGCGCTCTGAAGATCATCAGGTGCCCGGCCAACGCGGCGAGCACCATGACCGCGGGCAGCCACACGAACGGCGGATAGGTGACAAACGTTACCACGCGGTCCTCGCCGAACAGTCTGAGCAACGGCATGGAGGCGATGGCGACCGAGACGACATTCACCAGCAAGGCGAGCCCCAGCACATTCCAGCCAGCCACGAGACGACGCCCGCCGAGTCCCATTTTCACGAGAACGGCCACCACGATCGCAGTCGCGCCGGTGACGATGTCGAAGTTGCGGCCGGAGTAGCTCATTTGGATCGGCATGATGCCGCGTGCGGCGAGTGCATGCATCGCGAGCTCAAGTGGTAGTCGAAAGCCTTGAATCGCGACGAGCGTCCAGAGCGGGATGTGCTGCGCGATCCGGGTCCCGACGCGGCCAAACGCCAGAATCAGCGAGAGCGCCACCATGCCGACAATGACGAAGAGGAACGGTGGCGGCCGGCGGTCCCATTGCTGCAAGATCCCGCTCATCGCGGCCGCCCACGTCAGCGTCATCCACGCGATGGAATCGATCGCGACAATCACGGCGGCGCGGCGCGCTGCGGATGCCGTGGCGCCGGATCGGCGCCAGGCGATCAGCGTCGCCGACACCAGCGTTGCGGCGAGTGCGATCGGGATCACGACGAATGCCGCAATCACCGGATCGCTGAGTGGATAGGCGGGCATAAGGATCTCGCTCTGTCGGTGTTCTCTTCGCGCTGTTGTATTCTTGAATTCAACGTCCTTGAGTTCCCGACCGCTTCCCCCCTCCATCCTCGTGATGGATCACGCGCGCAGCCTGCATCCTGCAATTCAGGCGCTGGCCGTGCATGGGCGTGTGATTGTCAGCGATGAACGTGACGACGTTCGCGCAGAAGCAGTCTCGAATTCGCCGGACATCATCATCCTCGATGCGCAGGCCAAAAACACGCCTATCGAGCAGCGCGTCGCGACGCTCCGTCGAAATCCTGCGCTGGCATTGGTGCCGATTGTCGTGACCGGTGTATCGGTGACGGAGCCGATGATGATCGTGCGTCTGTTCGAGGCCGGTGCCGATGATTGCGTGGCGGATCCGCTGGCGCCAGAGCTTCTCAGCGCACGCGTGCGTCGGCTGCTGGCACGACGGCAGATCCCGCCGTCGGACACGATTGGTCGCCTTGCCGGAGGCGTCGCGCACAATTTCAACAATCTCCTGACGGTCATCTTGATGTCGTCGGAGATGTTGCTCGCAGAACTTCCTGAGGGCTCGCGAGAATGGGGGCGCGCGCGTCAGACACACGATGCCGCTCTGCGAGCCGCGGAGCTCACCGGCCAGCTGCTTGCGTACTCCGGACGGCAGATGCTGCGTCCGGTCAATGTGGATTTGAATGCCACGATCCGCGATTTGACGCCTGCGGTGCAGGGCGTTGTCGGTGAGCGAGTCACAGTCACCGTCTCACCGGAAGATGGCTTGCCGCCGGTCCGCGTGGACCACGGCCAGGTCCAGCGCGTGATCCTCGACTTGGCGACGCATGCCCGCGACGCGATGCCCGATGGTGGAACGGTCACCATCGAGACGAGGCGTATCGTCCTGACCGAAGCCTTTGTCGCGCAGCACGTCACGGTGCAGCCTGGCGTCTATGTCGTGCTCGCGTTCAGCGACACGGGCTGGGGGATCGATGCCGAGATGCAGCTGCACCTGTTTGAGCCGTTCTACTCGAAGAACAAAGAAGTGGCCGACGGCTTCGGCTTGTCTGCAGTTCACGGCATCGTCCGGCAGAGCGGCGGTCATATCTGGGTGTACAGCGAGCCTGGCTACGGCACGACGTTCAAGATCTATTTTCCGGAAGCTGCGTCTCGTGATCGCGCGCTGGCATTGCCGCCGCGGGTGCAGTCACTCCCGCGTGGTCGAGCGTCGGTGCTGCTCGTCGAAGACGAGCCGGGCTTGCGCGATGTCGCGCGTCAGGTTCTCGTGAAGTGCGGCTACACGGTGGTGACGGCGAGCAGCGGCGAAGAAGCACTGGAGCGCTGCCGCGATCGCCGGCTCGAACCGGATCTGCTCATCACCGATGTCGTCATGCCTGGCATGAGCGGGAGTCAGCTCGTCGCGCGGTTGCGTGCCATGCGTGACAAACTGCGGGTGCTGTATATGTCCGGGTTCACCGAGGATGCTGTCGTGCATCACGGTGTTTCCAGCGGAGAGCACTTCCTGTCGAAGCCCTTCACGCCTGCCGATCTCGCGCATAAAGTAAGAGAAGTGCTCGGTGTAACGAGCGACCTCATCTAACGAATCGGAGCTCTGCCTATGGTCTCGCGTCTCCTGGCCGCGCTTGGTGTCGCGCTGACAGTGTATGGGTGCGCCAGTGCCGCCGCGCAGGGTGCTCTTCCACAAGGCAGCCCTGCCACGCAGGGTGCCCCTGTCTCTGTTGCGCAGGGGGAGCCTGCTGCGCAGGGGGCGGGCGGGCATGTGCATTACGTGCCCCCGCCTTCGGCACAGGCGGCGCAGACGTCGGCAACGGGTGCGATCGCCCCGCGTCTGCAGAACCTTGGCTCGCACACGTTTCCCGTCTCCACGCGCAACCGCGACGCACAGACGTTCATGAATCAGGGTCTCAACCTCGCGTACGCGTTCAATCATGCCGAAGCGCGTCGCTCGTTTCGAGAGGCGGCGCGGCTCGATCCTGAGCTGGCGATGGCGTACTGGGGTCAGGCGTTGGTGCTGGGTCCCAACATCAATGCGCTGATGGAACCGAACGAGGAGCCGCAAGCATACGAGCTGGTGCAGAAGGCGATGTCGCTGAAGGGGCGCGGCACGGCGCGGGAGCAGGCCTACATCGAGGCGCTGGCCGAGCGTTATTCCGGCCGCGCGGCGGATCGTCAGCCGCGCGATGCGGCGTATGCGGATGCGATGCGTCGTGTGCACGAGCGGTTTCCCGACGATCTCGACGCGGCGATGCTCTACGTCGAGTCGGTGATGGACCTGCGACCGTGGGGCTACTGGCAGCGCGACGGCGCTCCACACGCGCGCACGGAGGACATCGTCAAGCTCACGGAGCAGGTGCTCGCGCGCAACCCGAAACATCCGGGCGCGGTGCACATGTACATCCATCTCATGGAAGGCACGTCGACGCCCGAGAAGGCGGAGCAGGCCGCCGATACGCTGCTGACGTTGATGCCCGCGGCGGGTCACATGGTGCACATGCCGGCGCACATCTATCAGCGGGTCGGCCGATATGCAGACGCGATCAAGAGCAATCAGCTGGCGATCGCGGCTGACGAGGACTACATCAGTCAATGTCGTGCGCAGGGCCTGTATCCGATGGCCTATTACCCGCACAACATCCACTTTCTCTGGTTCGCCGCCACAGCAGATGGACAGAGCAAGCTGGCGATCGAGTCTGCTCGTCAGCTCGCGTCGAAGATCGACGATGACACGCTGAAGAACCTGCCGCTGACGGCGGGGTTCCGCATGGTGCCGTATTACGCGCTCACACGATTCGGACGGTGGGATGAGATGCTGAGCGAGCCCGAGCCGCCGGCGTTCAGCGCGGTGCTGCGGGCGATGTGGCACTACGCGCGCGGGCTGTCGTTCGTGGCGAAGAATCAGATTCCTTCGGCTGAGCAGGAGCTGCGTCGTCTGATTGCGCTGACGGCGGATCCATCGATGAAGGAGTCGCTGTTCTCGCCGAACACTGCCGCGGCCATCGTCGCGCCGGCGCCTGCGGTGCTTGCCGGCGAGATCGCGGCGGCGCGTGGTGATTACGACCTGGCCATCTCGCAACTGGATCGCGCGGTGCGTCTCGAGGACAGTCTCGTCTACACCGAGCCGTCGGAGTTTCACTTCCCGCCGCGTCTCGCGCTCGGCGCAGTGCTGCTGCAGGCCGGTCGCGCGGCGGAGGCGGAGACCGTCTACTGGGAAGATTTACGGCGCAACCGGGAGAACGGCTGGGCGCTGTTCGGTCTGCTGCAGGCCCTGCGCGCGCAGAATAAGACGGCCGACGCGGCGCTGACCGAGTCGCGATTCAAGGTCGCCTGGTCCCGCGCAGACGTCACCCTCACCGCGTCCCGGTTCGGCCGGTGATCGGGGTCTGACCCCGGGTCAGACCCCGCGACAACTGACAACTCACGTTGTCGGCTTGGTGCGGCGCGGGGGTTTTCCGTGTCGAACCAGGTGTCGCATTTCATTGAGCTGTTCTGCGGGAAGAGCTTCTCCACAGATCACCTTCCAGCATTGCTGCCGTACGGCAGTGGAGGTGCCGAGCGCGAGATACAACGGGTGCGGAACAATCAGGTCGTCAGGCTCTCCGAATGTGTGAAAGCGATAGCTTGACCAGCGATAGTCCTCTGGCCTGCTGACCATTCCGGCGCGTGTCGGATTGAGTTCGACATACCGCATGCACGTAAACCAGTACCGCTCGGTGTCGATCGGGAATGAGCGGAACCGACCGTTGTACAGCCCTCCTGTGCGGTCGTATCGTCGGTTGAAATATCCCGCATAGGTTTCTCCGAGGTTCTTCATCGTCAGCGACAATGCGCCTTCAACGCGCGGCGTGACGATGCAATGAAAGTGGTTGGTCATCAACGTATAGGTGTGAACGTCACTGTCGTACGTCGCGGCTGCAGCGCGGAAGATCGTCAAGAAATATTCGTAGTCCGACGCCGTACGAAAGATGTCACTACGGTTGACACCTCGTTGAATCACGTGGTGTGGTGTCCCTGGGATCTGCAAGCGAGGTTTGCGAGGCATGTCGGTCAGGGAGTGCACGAACCGTCGCAGTGGCGGGGGCTGCGATTTTCCGCCCAATCTTGGCGTATGCTCGGTGCGACCGTTCAAGAGCTGCCAGATCGAGGCCTCGTAAAATCGGCAGATTCTGCGACGTCGTAGAAATGGGGTCTGACCCGGGGTCTGACCCCGGGTCAGACGCCAATCCCAGGAGGCGCCATGTTGAAAGAGTTTCGAGAGTTCATCTCCCGGGGCAACGTGCTCGACCTCGCCGTCGGCGTCATCATCGGCGCGGCGTTCGGCAAGATCGTCACTTCGCTCGTTGAAGGCGTGATCATGCCCCCGATAGGCATGATCCTTGGTCAGATCGACTTCTCGAGCCTCTTCTTCGTCCTCGACTCGAGCAAAGGCATCCCCGCATCACTCGCCGAGGCCAAGACCAAGGGCATCCCGGTGATCGCCTACGGGCAATTCATCAACGACATCGTCGGCTTCCTGATCGTCGCGTTGGCGGTCTTCCTTCTGGTGAAGCAGGTCAACCGCCTGAAGCGCCCTGCACCCGCCGCAGTGACGACGAAGGATTGCCCGTACTGTCTGATGGCGGTGCCGATGAAGGCGACGAAGTGCGCGCACTGCGCGTCGGAACTGAGGGAAGTCGCGCGACTCTAGCCGACCACCCGCAGGTGGCCCGGCCACGCGAAGGTGGCCCCAAGGCCACGCGAAGGGTGATCCCCCAAGGCCACCCGAAGGGTGGCCCTACATCTCGACCTGCACGCCAAGCTCGACGACGCGCTCTGGCGGCAGACGGAAGAACGCGGTGGCCCGCACGGCATTGCGCGCCATCAGCACGAACAGCTTCTCGCGCCACATCGCCATGCCCGCGCGCTCGGTGACGATGATCGTCTCGCGACCGAGGAAGTAGATCATGTCTTCCGGATCCAGCCGGACGCCCAGATCGCGCGACTGGCCCAGCGCCTCCGGCACATGCGGATCCTGCATGAAGCCGTACTGCGCACGCACGTTGAAGATGCCGTATCCGTACGACTGCACCGTGATTTGATCCTTCGGCGCCACATACGGCACCGGCGCCGTCGTCACCGTCAGCACGACGACGTGCTCGTGCAGGATCTTGTTGTAGCGAAGATTGTGGGCGAGCGCGGGGGGTGTGCCGCGCGGCTGTGCGGTCATGAAGACGGCAGTGCCCGGCACGCGCGTGGGCGGTGTCGCGGCGACCGCCGCGACGAAGTCCTCGAGCGGAAACGCTCGTGCCGTCAGCCGTTCCGCAACCAGACGCCGCCCGGTCTTCCACGTCGTCATCGCCGTGAAGAGCAGGAGCGCGATGAAGAGGCTGACCCAGCCGCCTTGCGGCAACTTCAGCAGGTTGGCACCGAAGAAGGAGACGTCAATTGCCGCGAAGAGCGCGGTCACGCTGTAGGCCAGTGGGGTCGGCCACTTCCATCGCTCCGTCATCACCACGTGCAGCAGGATCGTCGTGATGATCATCGCCATGGCGACACCCATCCCATACGCGGCAGAGAGCCGGCTCGACGAACCGAAGGCGATCACGATCGCGATGGTGCAAATCATCAACCCCCAGTTCACCTGCGGCACGTAGATCTGCCCCATCTCCCGCGCCGAGGTGTGCTCGACGTCGAGACGAGGCATGTAGCCGAGCTGGATCGCCTGGCGCGTCACCGAGAACGCGCCAGAGATGAGCGCTTGCGAGGCGATCACCGCCGCTGACGTTGACAGTGCCACGTAGGGGAGCAACGCCCACGACGGCACCATCATGAAGAACGGTTGCGTCGCCTGCTCGTTCACGATGAGCAGCGCACCCTGTCCGAAATAGTTCAGCAACAGTGCGGGCAGCACCATCCCGAACCAGGCAATGCGGATCGGACGCTTGCCGAAGTGCCCCATGTCGGCGTACAGCGCCTCACCACCGGTCACGACGAGGAACACCGTGCCGAGCACGGTGAAGCCGTGCCAGCCATGCTCGCGGAAGAACAGGATGCCGTGACGGGGATCGATTGCCCCGAGCACTTGCGGTGCGCGAATGACCCATGACACCCCGACGAGTGCGATGGTCACGAACCACACCATCATCACCGGGCCAAATAGTTTTCCGACGCGATCGGTGCCGTGCTGCTGAATGAAGAACAACCCAACCAGGATCACAACGGATATCGGTACGACCCATCGCGTAAACACGGGCGTCGCAACAGACAAGCCTTCGACGGCGCCAAGGATACTGATCGCCGGGGTGATCATCCCTTCGCCGTAGAGCAGCGCCGCCCCCCAGATGCCGAGCCCGATGAGAATCGGACGACCGACAGCGACTCCTCTCGTGCCTTCGCGCACGCCGTCCCGTCCTGGAATCAGCGCGGTGAGCGTGAGGATGCCACCCTCGCCCTGGTTGTCGGCGCGCATAACCACGACGATGTATTTGATCGAGATGATCAGGATCAGCGCGTAGAGAACAAAGGAAAGCACGCCGAGAACGTTTTCGTGACTCGGTGGCACCGAGTGCGATCCGTAGAAGGACTCGCGGAGCGCGTAGAGAGGACTGGTTCCGATATCCCCGTAAACAACGCCGAGAGCGGTCAGCGTGAGCGGGAGGAGTCTGCTGGGTGTTCCGTGCGGACCCGAGTCCCTTGAGGCGGTCATCCGAAGTGGTGAGATTATCACCCTTCGACTCGCAGCGCTGGCCGAAGGCCAGCACCCCTCGCTCAGGGCAAGCCCGCTCGCTCAGGGCCGGCGCCGCTCAGGACAACCCCCGCTCACTCAGGACACGCGCTTCAGCGCATATCCCCTCAGACGAACAGGCTGCGGAACGTGAGCTCGCGGTGGCTCAGCCCCGCCGCACGATCGAACTTCTCGAGCAGCGGCGGGAGATCGATCGGCAGCCGCC
>DATCXH010000193.1:0-2085 GCA_036565925.1 Vicinamibacterales bacterium | reverse complement strand
GCCGGTTCGACCGTCTCGGGAAACCAGCTCCACGGCCGGTCGTAGCGAACCGCTCCCTGCAAGGTGAGGCGATTGATTGTCCACTGGTCCTGCGCATAGAGCGAGGTTTGCATCGCCCGCGCATTCACGTTGTAAGGATTGACGTACTGCTGGAGCGAAATCGGAATCACTCCGTTCGGGCCGCCGCTCACAACCAGGTATCCGAGGTCCTGGTTGTTGACGTGCATTTCGCGATCGTCACGCCAGTGGTTCCCCTGGTATCCAAACTTCATGCTGTGCGATCCGGTCACATATGACGCCGACGCCGTCCACGTCGTGCCGCTCGTTCTGTTGTTCAACCAGTTCTGCGAGCGATAGCGCATGGACGAGGTCACTGTCGGTGTGATCGCCTGCGTGAGATTCACGATCTGCACCAGATCCGCATTGGGGTCGCCCTCGAGCGCCTTGCCGCCCCACTCGTAATACGTCGTGCCGTAGCCGGCCTCGAGCAGCAGCCGGTTCGTGAACGGCGAGGTCCATCGCACCTGCTGGACGCGCTGCGGGTCGAACTCGCCGTGGCCGTCGGCTTCAGGCGACGTCGGGAAGAAGAAGTTGGGCGAACCGGTCAACGAGGTCGTGCCCGAGCACTTGCGGCAGACCGGCTGTTCATCCCACGAACCGGTGAGTTTGTTACGAGCGTTGATCTGCCAGGTGATGCGCGGGGTGTAGTTCTCCCATGTGCGATCGGAGAATGCCGGCCGGCCGAAATCCGGCGCGTATACGAACGAGCTCGCGTTGCCGGCGTTCTGGTTGTAGAACACGTTCTGCGTGTTCTGTCGCTGCCCCTGGACGCGGAAGGTGAAGTAGTACCACAGCTTGTCCACCATGATCGGACCGCCCGCCGACGTGTTGACGTCGTAGACGCGCGTCACCGGAGTGGGCTGTGTCGCGCCGCGCGCCTGCAGTTCGGGCGTGAAGTTGTCCGACTGCATCCCCTCGGAGAAACCGGAGACAAACGCCAGGCCCGAGAATCGATTGCCACCCTGTTTCGGCACGATGTTCATCGTCAGGCCGGCGGTCTCCATCTCGCCGAGGCCACCCGATGTCGTCATGGTGACTTCCTGCGCGTTCCCGATGTCGGCGGTGAAGTTCGGCGGCTGGTTGCCTCCGGGCGGATTGCTGATGTTCAGTCCATCCACGGTGAGTCGAGACTCGACGCCGCGGCCGCCATGGATCGGGAAGATCGCGAAGACCGGACCGGTGTTGACGTTGTTGTTGTTGGTCTGCAGACCGGGCACCGCCGACAGCAGATAGCTGTAGCTGCGGACGCTGGGCAGATTGCGGAGCGTTTCGTTATCGAGCGTCACTTCGCGCTTCGTGCTCTGGACATCGACCACCGGTGTCTCGCCCGACACCGTCACCGTCTCCTGCACGCCTCCGACGCGCAGCTCGGTATCGATACCAATGACCGCCGTGCCGCTGACGATCACGTTATCGCGCTTGATCGTGACGAAGCCCGGGAGGCTGTAGGTCACGGTGTAGGTACCCGGCCGCAGATCCTCAATTCGATATCGTCCGGCACCATCAGTCGTCGTCGTTCGGACTTTTTCAATCAGCGCTGGACTGGCGGCTTCCACCGTCACTCCAGGCAGTACTGCACCGGATGAATCCTTCACCGATCCAGCGATGGTGGCCTGCGCCCATGCCGTTGACTGCACAGCGAAGAGGCAGGCCAGCACAAAGAACACTCGTACACAGACACGCATCGCACTTCTCCGATCGTTTTCCCGAACCGGGCCCCCCGGCACTCGACCCAGAACGATAATTTCTTTCGCATAGCGAACTCATCATTCACTATCCGAATTCTGTTTTATCGCGCGCTCCAACAGCACGTGTCAAGAACGTTACGGCACCGCGCGAGGCGCAGAGTTAAGAAATGGTTTAGGTACGAGTGGTCGTGCTGGGCGGGCGATGAGGAGAGTCGGGCGCGCTGTCCGCGCGGGTAGGGACGGACAGCGCACCCTGCCGGACGAGCCCCGCGACCCAGGCGTGCGACTGGGTTTCTGTGACTCGCCTTGCCTTGTCGGGCTGGCGTGTAGCTGGTAG
>DATCXH010000195.1:0-8151 GCA_036565925.1 Vicinamibacterales bacterium | reverse complement strand
GACAACGGGCATGTCTATTCCTCGACGGCGCGAGACCTCGCTCGCGGCACGAGGACCGAGATCGACGCGCTCAACGGGTTCGTTGTCCGCCGCGGCGCCTCGCGGGGAGTCCCGACGCCGGTCAATCAGTCACTCGTGGCGTTGGTGAAATTGCGCGAAGGACTGCAGACATAGCTGACCGATCTTGCTAGAAGCACACGCTCGCGGGCATCCGGATAACCATGACAGATTCCTGCTCGAAGGTTGTTTTATACGTCGCAGCGATTTCCTCGATACGCCGATCGTGATGCGGTTTCTCGTCGTAGACGATCTCCAGTACGCGCGACGCTTCACCGTGGGGACGCTCGCCCCGCGCCTGCCATTGGCCCTTGGCATGAGTGACCGTGAGACCGCTGGGGAATCGCGGGACGACGACATCGCGGAGGAATGAGTCCCATTCAGCCTCGTCAACGGAACCGTGAGGGCCTTCGAGGCCGAAGAAGAGACGCGCGTAGGTGCGCTGGGCGCACGACGCAGACGTGGTACTCGACGGCCGTTCCGCACTCGATGGAATGACAACAACCCCGGGGGCCAGAGCGAACCCCAGCGCCACGATACCGATGACAGGCAACACTCTCACCATGTTCGTACTCGACTCTTGCCACTGTGATGCGCTGCCCGAAGACTTCATTGGCAACAACCGAGAGAGCCATCGTCCGTCATCACGAAAGCCGGCAAGCGTCTGAGAAGTCGCGACGCTCCAACGATTTGGCGATCAACGCACAGTCGAAGCCCGACAAGTGAGGACTGGTGCGTGCTGACTAATCGGTACCAGTGCCGAATAATCTGCAGGCATCGACGACGTGCCGAGAGCCCGGCCGACGCGCCTAACGCGCGTCGTGGAAGATGATGCCGACGGTGTGGCGCATGCCCGAGCGGAGACGGCTCACACCATGGCGGAGGTTCACGCGGTAACTCCCCTTCGAACCCCGCACCGGTCGATGATGGACCGCAAACGCGACCGCATCCCCCTGCCGAAGCGACACGACCTCAGCGCGGCTTTGCATGCGCGGCCGCTGTTCCGTCAGCACAAACTCACCACCGGTGAAGTCTGTGCCGGGCTCCGAGAGAAGGATGGCAACCTGAATCGGAAACGCGATATCGCCGTAGAGATCCTGGTGGAGACAGTTGAAGTCGCCGGGCACGTACTGCAGCAGTAGTGGCGTTGGACGCATCTGACCTGCGGCATGACATCGTGCGAGGAACGCCGCGTGATCGTCGGGGTAGCGCTCTTCGATTCCCATCCGCTCGTTCCATGAGTTGGCAACACCCGCGAGTCGTGGATAAAGCGCTGTGCGAAGGTCGCCGATAAGTGGCGGCAGTGGGTATTTGAAGTAGCGGTACTCGCCCTTACCGAAGCCGTGCCGCGCCATGACGACGTGGCTGCGGAAGTGACGCTCGTCAGGGTAGAGCGACGCGATCGTGCGGCATTCGTCTGGCGAAAGGAGCGCCGGCAAGACGGCGCATCCGTAGGTGTCGAGTTCGCCTGCGAGTGCCCGCCAGTCGAACGCGGCCACTCGTGCTTCTGCCGATGTCTCCGTCGAGGTCATCGGCACTGTGTCGCCTCCCGCTCGATGAGCGATCGCTTGCGCTCGACGCCCCACGCGTATCCCGAGCGTGATCCGTCAGCGCGGACCACGCGATGACAAGGGATGACGACGGCAAGGTTGTTTGCCGCGCACGCGCTGGCGACCGCACGCACCGCTTTCGGCAGTCCGATACGTCGAGCGACTTCGGCGTAGGTCACCTTCGTGCCAACAGGAATCTGCTGCAGCGTCTGCCACACCCCTTGCTGGAAAGCGGTGCCGCGAACATCGAGCGGCACATTCAGCTCACTACCCGGCGTTTCGACAAAGCCAACGACCCTTGCGACGAGCGCCTCATAATCACGATCGGCGGCAATGAGCCACGCGTTCCGGAAGCGATCCCGGAGATCGCGGACGAGGGCGTCGGGATCGTCGCCGAGCAGGATCGACGCGATGCCCTTCGCGCTCGAGGCGACGAGAATAGCGCCGAGCGACGTCTGCCCGACCGCGAATCGAATCTCCTCTCGGGCGCCATCAGCGTGGGGTGACCGAAACTCTGGGGTGATGTGTTTCGATCGTGTGAGTGTTGTCGTCATCATCGTGCGTTTCCTCCGATGTGGAACTGCATCGATGTTGCCGCCAATCCTTCTGCGACACACTCCGATCCTTGCGTTTCGATCTGCTCGCGCCGACCGAGAACTGGGTTCACGCGTACGCGTCAGGGTTGTCGTCGAACTCCATTTTGCAGACCTGAGAACAGAAGTAGTACCGCTGCCCGTGGTACTCAGAGAACCCCCACGCGGCGCCTTCACTGATACCGCCTCCGCACACGGCGTCAGTCATGACCTGACGCTGCCGTCGCCTCGACGCGCCCAGCTTGCCAATGCCGAATGCGGCAACCGTCGGCCGAACGAGGCGCTCGAACTCCGCGTAGGGCATGCGAATCGCTTCACGATGCGATCCTGCATCGAACACGATGTCCCGATGATCGGCGAGGCTCTCCTCCACGACCACGTCCTGTCGATAGAGGGGACCAAGCGGCGGCATCGCGCCGATCTCGCAGTCGGTGTACAGCCCCTTGAATTCGTCCTCGCGCGCGAGCCGCAGCCACTGGGCGTGGGTGACGTCCTTCAATCGAGTCACGTCCACTTTGAGCGGTGCAGGGAGCACCGCGAGCAGCGGACGATCGTCGGCGACGCACACCACGACCTTGGCCCAGTCACGTCCGGGGACCTGTGAGGCGGCGGCCTCCTCCTGCGCCGTGTACGCGACCGGATGCCTGAGTACCGAATATCGCGCGTGATGTCGATCCAGAAAATCTGAGACTGATGCTGGAATGGCCATAGTCGTCTCCCGAAAAGCTCACGAGACTGTGCGGCCTAGCGCGGTCCGTTCTCGAGCGCAACTGCGAGCCGGCCGAGGATGCGCTCGATCGCGCGATCGTTCGCCTGCAGTCCGCGTTTGTATTCCCGGCTGTCGGTGTGGTTGATTTCCTTGTCCAGGTCCTTGACCTGCTGCTGCAGCGTGTCGCGAAGCAACTCGGCTTCTTCCCGACTGAGTTCGATCTGCATCGCTGAACCTTCCTCGGTGTCTCGTCAGGGTGGGCATTCGGGGCATTGGATCTGCGCGAAATGGACCCACGACAGGAGCTCGTCGACGTCGGGCACGCGCCACGTCGGATCGGACGGAGAGTCGAGAAAAAGGATCTCGCCCCATCGATCGGCCACCACGACGATAGGCGCGGAAAGACTGGGGACCACATCAACCGTGACAACAACCGTCGACTCTTCCAACCAGAATTCCTCAGCACGCGCTTGCAGCCTGGATGCATACTGCGCGGCTGCCTCACGCTCGTTGGCCCTGAACACGACGAGCACGAGATTTCGGCGGTGCCAGACCTCGTCGTAGTGGAGACGACGGCCGTCGACGGCACTCACGTCGAAGTGCGGGACATACCCAAGACGAGGTTCGCGAATAGGCGCCATCGAACGTGCGTCCTCCTCTATTCGCCTGTCACTCTATGATGCCGCACTACGATGTTTTCAGAGCCCAGCCGTGGCTCGAACTCAGGCATCAGCGATCGCGCCCGAGCCTCACGGCGCGTGCGCGTGAAATATAGGTGGGTTTTAAGGTGTCAGTTGGTTCGGGTCAGATCTCTGACAACTCCGTGAACTGTCCCGTGCTGTCACCGAGAGTGTCGGCGGGAACGCCAAGTCGGTTGAGAAGCGTCAGCTGCAGGTTGGTGAGCGGCGTGTCCTGGGGATAGACGAGATGACGGCCACCCTTGAGTTCACCTGCACCTCCACCGAGCAGCAACGTCGGCAAAGGGCCGTGCGTGTGTCGATCGCTGTTGCTGATCCCGCCACCATAGAGCACCATCACATGATCGAGCAGCGAGCCGTCGCCGTCCGGTGTCGCGCGAAGTTTCTCGAGATACGCGGCAAACAGAGCGACGTGATACAGCTGGATCTGAGTGCACTTCTCCATCTTCGCCGTATCGTTCTGATGATGTGTCAGCGGATGATGCGGCTCGGGGATCCCGATCTGCGGGTACGGGCGTCCGGTCTGCTCGCGTCCGTACATGAAGGTGATCACACGTGTCAGATCCGACTGATACGCGAGCAGCTGCAGGTCGTACAGCAGCTTGACGTGCGGTTCGAAACCGTCGGGCACACCTGACGGTTGTTCCACCTCGGGCCCTTGCTTGGTTCGCTGCTCTTCCGCTTTCTGAATCCGCCGTTCGGTATCGCGGAGTGACTCGAGGTAGTCGCTCAACTTCGTGTTGTCCGCCGGTCCGAGCCTCTGCTGCAACTGCTTCACGCGCGCGGTGACCGAGTCGAGAATGCTGCGATCCTGCCGCAGACGTCGCTCGCGGACCGACGCGTCCGTGCTGTCGCTCGATCCGAACAGCCGTTCGAAGACGACGCGCGGATTGTTCTCCGCCATCAGTGGCAACGTCGGCGTGCGCCACGACAACGTGCTGCTGTAGGCGCAGCTGTAGCCCACGTCGCACGCACCCACCAGGCTGTTGTCATCGGCGGTCAGTTGCAGCGACGAGAGCTGCGTCTCCTTCTCGAACGTCCTCGCGGCGATCTGATCCATCGAGATGCCGTTCTCGACGATGCTGTCCGACTTCTTGACGTGGACGCCGGTCAGATACGAGCCGGACGCGCGTGAGTGATCGCCACCGCCGTCACCAAGTGCCTCCGCCTGGTGACTGGACAGATTCGTGACGACGATCAATTGATTGCGGAACGGCTCGAGCGGCGCGAGCGTGCGCGACAGCGCAAAATCGCGACCCACCCCGTTGGGGAGCCAGTTCTCGTAGATGACGCCATTGGGATGGTAAACAACGCCGAGACGACGGATCGGCCTCGCCGGCGTCTTCACTTGCGCGGTCAACGCCGGCACCATCGCGTCGAGGAGCGGCAGCGCCACGGCCGTGCCGATGCCGCGCAGCACCATTCGACGGGAGATAGCCTTTTTCAGCGCGATCATAGGAACCACCCAACGATCGCACCACCGGCTGCGGTGTTGGCGATCGCGATACTGACCACCAGGCTGCCAACAATCGCTGCAGTGCCCCACGCGCTCACCGGGTGCACCCGCCTCATCATCACGCGATCGTGCACAACGACCATGAGTGGGAGCCCCATCAATCCGATGATCCCAGGAAGCGGCGTTCCTGCGAGATTGAGTGACAGCCGACCGAGCGCAGGCCCGGACACCGCGAGCGATGCAAGCAGGAGCATGCGGCTATGTGTCTCGGGATAGCGGCGCCAACGGATCGCCAGCCCCACCAGCACGAGAAAGACCCCAATGAGCAGCAGATCGGCGACGACGATCAGGGCGGTCAATTCCGTGGACTTATTGTCCGCCATCAGATGAGGAACGCTCCACGCGACGACGAGCGGGTTCAGCACGACGATGACCAGGGCAACACCGGCACCGACGATGCCGAGTCGGCGGTGCACTGCCCGCCGCCGCGTGGCGATTAATGCGGTTTGCACGAGCAACAGCAGGAACCACACCGTCATCGCAGCGCCGTGCACGTGCAGGTAGGCTGGGATCGGGCCGGCAGCGACCGGTCGCAGATAGTACGTCGGGGCAAACCCCAGGAAGACGAACACGATCAGCAGCGACGACATCGCCGGGAAGAACGCAGGGTGTCTTTGCGCGCTCACTTTCACGGGAGACGAGGCGACTGCGGCGTGACCAACCATCATGATCGCGATCTCCTCATCTGAAACGGCGGACTTCTGACGATGGCGAGGATCGTTGAGGACCAGCGGTAATCATCAGCCGCTGCCGCTCGCACGATGGCGCGGATCGCTGGCGCATCGGAGTACTGCATTTCCCGACCGACGGCGTAGGTGAGCAGCTTGCCGGTCACTGTCCGCACGAACTGCTCCTGTCGCGCCACGAGCGCTCGACGCAGCGCGGCTGGACCGTCCACCTTCGTGCCGTCGAGCAGGACGCCGGTCGCGTTGATTGTGGTATCGCCGTCCATCGTGCGCCACTGACCCACTGCATCGAAGTTCTCGAGACTGAAGCCGATCGGGTCCATCCGCGCATGGCACGACGCACACACCGGGTTGGCGCGATGCTGCTCCAGCATCTCCCGCACGGTCGTCGTCTTACCCAGCTTGCTCTCGTCGAGGTTGGCATTGGCGTTCGGCGGTGGTGGCGGCACTGGTGCCGCGAGAATGTTCTCGAGCAGCCATTTGCCTCGGATCGTCGGCGAGGTACGTGTCGGATACGACGTCACGGCAAGCACACTCGCCTTGCCGAGCAGGCCCCAGCGGTTCTCGTCAGCCAGCGTCACGCGCCGGAAATGGCTTCCGTACACACCGGAGATCCCGTAGTGACGGGCGAGCTGCTCGTTGAGGAATGTCGAATCCGACGTGAGCAACTCGGCGATGCCGCGATCCGCTTTGAGCTGATCGTCGAGGAACAACTCGGTCTCGCGGACAATCGCGGTCCGGAGATTGTCGTCGAACCAGGGGAACTTCGTATTCGCGTCGGGCGTGAGCAGCCACACGTTTCGCGTCTGCAGCCACTGGCCGAAGAAGTTGTCAACGAGCGCACCGCGCGCGCGAGGCTCGGCCAACATACGCCGTACCTGTCGATCGAGGACACCAGGCTCGTGCAGTGTGCCGCGGATCGCGAGATCGAGCAGTTCTTCGTCTGGGATGCTGCTCCAGAGAAAGAACGAGAGTCGCGACGCGAGCTCAACGTCCGAAAGCCGATACGCAGTTCCAGCCGGCACTGCTGCAGGATCGGCTTCGATGCGGAACAGGAAATCGGGGCTGGTCAACAACCGCTCGAGCGCTGCGCGAATGCCGTTGTCGAAATCACGTTCGGCACGTCCTCGTTGATAGAACTCCATCAGGGTCTGCACATCGTCTCGGGTCACCTGCCGGCGATACGCGGTGCGGGCCAGTGCAGAAACGATCTTGGTCGCGCATCCGGTGTCTTCACTTGCGTTCGTCGGTCGGCAGACAAAGATGCGGTGACGACTTGGCGAGTCTGCCGGGACGCGGCCGTTATAGGGACCGCCAATCAACAGCGACGAGATCGCGAGCTCGGCGGCGTTGACGTCGCCTTCGCGATTCCAGATCGGGATCCGTGCCGGGCCCAGTCCCTCGGCCTTGGTGCGCTCCGTCTTGACGATGGTCGCGAGCACCTCGTGAAGTCCCGCCGTCAACGACGTCCGCACCTGCAGCACATCATCGGCATCGTCTCGAGCATCCCCCGGCTTGCCGCCGATCGTGAACTGCCCGACCCGGGTGCCATCGACACGCACCTCGATGGTGGCTGGCGCATTCAGGCCTCGGATGACGCCGGCGTATGTCCTCAACAGCCGAACTCTGAAGACGTACTCACCATCAACCGGGAAGTAATGACGGGCCGCAACGCCACCCCGCGAGCCGAGCGAGAACGATTCACTCAGGCGCTCGGTCTGCCACAGCCACGTCTGCTCGTTGGTATTGCCCTTCACCGCGGTGTAGCGCTCGAACGCCGGACGAATCGTCGGATCGCCGACGGCGACGCGCGCGATCTTTGCGGCTGCAGTCAGATAACGATCGAGCAGCGCCGGCTCGACGCTCAGCGCGTCGGCATTGGTGTCAAAGCCGTGGGCCTGCGTATCTGGCGGCAGCATCGAGGTCGGATCGATCTCGACACTGAGCAGATCGCGAACGGCATTGGCGTACTCGGTGCGATTGAGACGATGAAGACCTGCAGGCCGTCCGGGATTCGGTCGCGCCGCCGCAGCGCGATCCAACTCGCTCTCCAGCCATGATGCGACCGCATCGTAGGTCGCGTTGTCCGGTCGCGGCATGTTGACCGGCGGCATCGAGCGGCCGCGCAACTGCACGACGACCTTTTCCCACGTGTCCGATGCGTTTGCGATCGTGTCGTCCACCTTGTCGAGCAGAAGGTTTCCCGTCTTCAGGCGCTCGTTATGACAGGTCACGCAGTACTTCGAGACGAGTGCTCGCGCGGGAGTCGCAGATGTAGTGTCCGGCTGCTGCTCGGCGGGTCTAGAGAGCAAGACCCGCCCTACGGCTGATGACTGCGCTCC
>DATCXH010000705.1:0-13729 GCA_036565925.1 Vicinamibacterales bacterium | reverse complement strand
TCCGGTTCGCGGTTCGGAACCTGGAACCTGGAACCTGGAACCTGGAACCTGGAACCTGGAACTTGGAACCCGGAACCCGGAACCCGGAACCCGGAACCCGGAACCCGGAACCCGGAACCCGGAACTTGGAACCTGGAACTTGGAACCTGGAACTTGGAACCTGTCACTCTGTCACCATCTCCGAAATATCCGCGATGTCCAAGATCAACCCGCGCAATGACGCGACCAGCCCGAGCCGCGCCGCGCGGACCCGCTCGTCATCGGCCATGACCAGCACGTCGTCAAAGAACTTCGCAACCGCCGGTTGCAGCGATGCCACGCTGGCAAAGGCCTCGCGGTAATCGCCGCGATCGACCGCGGCACGAATCGTCGGCGCGCCCGAGGCAATCGCGGCCGCCAGCGCCTTCTCAGCGGGCTCGGTCAACACGCCATCGGCGCTCGGCAACGCCTGCGGCGTGGCCACGCCCTTTGAAATGTTCTTCACGCGCTTGAGCAACGTCGCCACACCCAGAAGCGCGGGCGACCCGGTCATTTGCGACAGGGCTTCAAGCTTGCGGCGCGCCTCGAGCGGGCTGACGTCCTCGATCGCGCCGTGCATCACAGCGCGCACGCTTCGGACATCGAAGCCACGTTCACTGAGCAAGAACGTCAGTCGATCGGCCATGAACGACAGTAGCGGTCCCGCAGCATCGCCGTATCCGCCGAACGGAGCCGCGGCTCGTTCGAGCAGCGTGCCCAGCTTCAGTCGTCGATCGATGCCAGTCAGTTCCGGCAAGTCGGCCAGAATCTTCACCGCTCCCTGCGCCTGACGACGAACGCCGAGCGGATCGCGTGAACCGGTCGGCCGCTCACCGGCAGTGAACATGCCGACAACGGAATCGAGCTTGTCGGCGAGCGACACGGCGGCCCACGTCACCGCGGCCGCGCCAAGCTGCTGACGCGTCGGCGGTGCATCGGCCTCGACACCAACCGGCAGGTAATGGAAATAGATCGCCTTCCAGATCGCTTCCGGCAGCCCTTCTTCACGGGCGTAGATGCCGCCCATCGTGCCTTGCAGCTCGGTGAGCTCGCGCACCATGTCGGTCGCCAGATCCGTTTTGCACAACCGACCGGCTTGCTCTGCGTGCGCCGCCGTTCCGGGTTGTCCCAACGCCTCAGCAGCAATCCACGCTGCGAGCGCAGCGACACGATCGGCTTTCTCGCGATACGTCCCGAGCTTCTTGTGGAACAGGATCGTGGAGAGGCGATCAACTCTCGACTCGAGCGTCGCCTTGCGATCTTCGTCGTAGAAGAATCGCGCGTCGCGTAGTCGCGCCGTCAACACGCGCTCGGAGTTGCGCGCGATGATCTCCGGCTTCTCGGCCTCCATGTTCGTCACGGCAAGAAAAGCCGGTTTGAGTTTGCCGTCGTCATCCACCACCGGGAAGTAATGCTGGTGATGGATCATCGTCGTGGTCAGCACTTCCTCGGGAAGCTGCAGGAACTCGATCGGGATGTGGCCGGCGATGACGGCTGGATACTCGACGAGGTCCGGTACTTCACGCAGCAGCGAGGATTGCGCCGCGAGGGTGGCGCTGACCCGGCCGCCAAGGCGGCGCGCATGCGTTTCGAGCTCGCGTCTGATCTTCTGCTCGCGTTCGCGACGATCGAGGATCACGAAATTCTCGAGCAGGCGCTCCTGATAGTCGTCAAACGTCTTGACCTTGATCGCACGACCGGCGCGGCCACTCGTCGTCTGGAAACGATGGCCGTAGGTGTTGGGTCCCGAACGGATGTCCTGCACCGTCGGTCCCTGCGCCTGATCGGTGCGCCGGATCACAAACGGAACGACACGTCCGCCGTACAGAAGCACGAGCCAGCGAATCGGGCGCGCGAAAACCAGGTCGCCCTTGCCGTCTTCGAGGTACGCGTCCCAGCGCATCTGCTTGGGAAATGAGAAGTCGCGCAACACACCGCCCATGACGTCGGCGAGCACGTCCACGGTCGCCTTGCCGCGCTGCTTCACACGGTAGGCGAAGTATTCACCCTTCGGCGTCTGCTGACGCTCGAGTGCGCCGACATCGACGTTGTACTTCTGCGCGAATTTCTCTGCGGCCTGTAGCGGGGCCGTCACGGACGGACCGGTGACCAGTTCTTCGAAATCGGTTTGACGCTCGGCGACACGAATCACCCGCGCCGTGAGACGACGTGGCGTGCTGTACGCCTCGGCACGTGCGTCACTCGTGAGCCGCCCCTCTTTGAGACGCGCATCCACGTGCTGCGCCATTTGTGCAGTGAGATTCGGCAGCCAGCCGGCGGGAATCTCCTCACACCCGATCTCGATCAGCAACTCACGATCCATCGCTACTGACCCTCACCAACGAGGGACGTCTGCTGCTCCGCATCCGCATACGCCCTGGCGATCCGAATCGCGAGCTGACGCACCCGCAGGATGTAGGCCGTGCGCTCGGTCACGCCGATGCTGCCGCTCGAGTCGAGAATGTTGAACAGGTGCGAGCACTTCAGGCAGTGCTCGAGCGCCGGCAGGATCAGATTCGAGGCGAGCAGCTTTTCGCCGAGCTCGAAGTTCTTGTCGAAAAGCTCGCGATGCCGCGCGCCGAACTCGGCGGCGCTCATGCCATCAACCTGGCCGAACGCGTACTTCGATTGCTCGATCTCCTCCTGCAAACGCACCTCGCGATATTTCACGCCGCCGCCCCACTCGAGATCGAACACGTTGTCGACCTTCTGCAGGAACATCGCGATGCGCTCGAGACCGTAGGTGATCTCGCAGGAGATCGGCGCGAGATCCATGCCCCCGACCTGCTGGAAGTAGGTGAACTGCGTGATTTCCGTGCCGTCGAGCATCACCTGCCAGCCGATGCCCCAGGCGCCGAGCGTCGGCGATTCCCAGTTGTCCTCTTCGAAGCGGATGTCGTGCAGTCTCGGGTTGATACCGCACGACTCGAGGCTCTCGAGATACAACTGCTGCACTTCGTCGGGCGACGGCTTGAGGATCACTTGATACTGGTGATGCTTGAAGAGCCGGTTCGGATTCTGCCCGAAACGTCCATCGTCGGGCCGCCGCGACGGCTGCACATAGGCCACGCTCCACGGCTTGGGACCGAGCACACGGAACAACGTCTCGGGATGAGATGTGCCCGCCCCGACCTCGAGGTCGAGTGGCTGCTGAAGCAGGCACCCGTGCGAAGCCCAGTAGGACGAAAGCTTGAGGATGAGGTCCTGAAACGTCACGCGCTGTTGAATCCTTGGGAGCCTAAGCGTGACGGCGAAGATCGCGTAGCACTCGATCCGATTTCAACGTCTTCTCCAGATGCATGGCGATCAACGTCCGATGCACGCTCTCCAGCTCCCGCAACGCCTGCGGTGCGGCCGGCACGCTGCCGACATGCTGCGGCGCCACCGTGCGCGATCCCGCGAGGAATGCCGTCGCCGCATCTGACAGTGTTCCTCGCGACTCCGGATATAGCCCTTGCAACCGCAGCAGCCAGTACTCGAAGTATCTTGCCAGCGGCTCCACCGGCGTACCGCTTGCCAGCGCATCGAGCATCGAGGCACCGAGTCGATAGAGCCGTTCGTCGGCGTCGGCCTCCTGGGCCCATTCGTCCAGCAGTTCGGCGAAGTAACTCACGTAGCCGAGTGCATCCGGCGAACTGAGCGCCAACGGCGACCGCCGTGTCTCCGCGTAATTCAGTCCGACCAGCTCCCGCCGCTCTTTCTCGAAGTACGCCACGCTCACCTCGGTGAGCGGCTCGAGCGCGCCCATAAAACGCGACCGCGGCCGTCGCGCGCCCTTGGCCACGCCACGCTTCTTGCCCCGATCGCGTGTCAGGAAGACGACAATCCTGTCAGCTTCACCGAGCTTGTAGGTGCGCAGAACCAGTGCGTCGGCTGTGTACAGCGGCACGAACCTGTCTATCTTACCCGTTCATCCCGCTCGCGTCAGGTAACGGGCAAAGATCGTTGCAAGCCCCAGGAATGACAGAAACCCGAACACATCGGTCATCGTGGTGATGAAAACCGACGAGGCGAGGGCAGGATCGACGTTCGCTGCACGCAACCCGAGCGGGATCAGCACGCCCGCGGTCGCGGCGACGAACATGTTGATGACCATCGCCGTGCCCAGAACCACACCAAGTACCGGATCGCCCCGAGTGGCCCACGCCACCAGCGCCGCAACCAGCCCGAGCGCCACGCCGTTGCCAATCCCGACCATCGCTTCCTTGAGGAGCGCCTTGCGCGAATTCCCCCAGGTCAGCTCGCCCAGCGCGATACCGCGCACGATCACCGTCAGGGTTTGCGTTGCTGCATTCCCACCCATGCCAGCCACGATGGGCATGAAGACCGCGAGGATGGGAAACGCATCGATCGTGCCTGTGAACAACCCGACGACGCTCGCGGCGAGGAAGGCGGTGCCGAGGTTGATGCCGAGCCACGGCAAGCGCTTGCGCAGCGACTCCTTCGCCGGCGTGAACACGCGTTCGTCGCCCGCCACACCGGCCAGGCGGTAGATGTCTTCGGTCGCCTCGTCTTTGATGACGTCGATAACGTCGTCCACCGTGATGACGCCGACCAGCTTGTTCTCCTCGTCCACCACGGGGATGGCGAGCAGGTTGTACGCCGCGACCTGCCGCGCCACTTCTTCCTGGTCCATGTCCACACGCGCGCTGATCAAGTCGGTGGCCATGATCCGTTTCAGCGGCGTCTCGGGTGAGACGAGCAGCAGACGACGCAGCGAGGTGACACCAACAAGATGCTGCCGTTCATCGGTGACGTAGAGATAGAACACCATCTCGACGTCGCGGCTGCTCTGAATCTCGGTGATCGCCTCGCCCACTGTCATGTCTTCGTTGCAGGCGAAGACCGCCGGGTTCATGATGCGGCCGGCGGTCCGTTCCTCGTATTCGAGGAGATTCTCGACGACCTTCGATTCCTTCGGCTGCATCATCTCGAGCACAGCTGAGGAAAGGTCCTCGGGCAGGTTGTCGATCAGCGCGGCGGCATCGTCCGATTCGATGTCCTGCGCCAGGCGGGCGATCTCCTCGGCAGGGCGGGTCGCCAGGAGCGGCGCGCCACTTTCGGGACCGAGTTCGGTGAGCGCCTCCATCGCCAGACGGCCGTTGCGCTCGACGAGCAGCGTGAACGAGGCTTCGCGCTCTTTATCGGGAAGTTCGGTGAAGACCTGAGCGAGGTCGGCGGGATGCTGCTTCTGCAGCAGGTTTACCAGGTTCGCGGTCGCACCAATACGCAGCAGTCGCTTGACTGAGTCGAGGACCAGATCGATTCTGCGCTGGGTGGCCATGGCCTTTTTTCGTCAACCCACAAACATCCCAATCTAGCATGGACACTCTGCAGGTTCCGAGGGTTCCGGAGGTTCCGAGGGGTCAGGAGGTTGTTGTTCGACGGGTTCGAAGGGTTCGGTTCGGCAGGTTCAGGAGCGGCCCGGGAGACCGATTTCATCCAGCAGTCGGTCGTCATCACGCCATTCCGACTTCACTTTGACGTGCAGATCGAGGAACACCTTCTGCTGGAAGTGTTCCTCGAGTCCGAGACGCGCTGCCGTGCCGATCGCCTTGATCATCGAACCCGCTCTTCCCACCACGATCGGCTTTTGCGACTCGCGATCGACGACGATGGTGCAATACAGCTTGATCAATCCTGGCTCCGACTCGTCGAACTGGTCGACCACCACCGCCGTCGAGAACGGCAGTTCGTCGTGCGTCAGTTGCAGCACCTGCTCGCGGACGATCTCCGATGCAAAGAACCGCTCGGTCTGATCGGTGAAGTAGTCCGGCGGATAGAGCGGCTCTCCCTCCGGCAGATATCGAAGGAACAGTTGTTCGAGCGTGTCCACGTTGGTGCCATCGGCAGCGGACAACGGCACGAGCTCGGCGAACGTATACGCCTTGCTGTAATGGTCGAGGATCGGCAGCAGCTTCGGCTTGGAAACGATATCGACCTTGTTCAGCGCAAGGATGACGGGCACCTTGACGTCCTTCAGCATCATCAGCAGATGGCGATCACCGGCACCTAGTTTCACCGACCCGCCTTCGCTCTTCGAGCTTCGGCGAGGTCCGGCCGGACCCTTGCCGGAGGCGGACGCATCGACGACCAAGCACACCACGTCCACTTCGCGCATAGCTTCGATGGCGGTATCGACCATGCGCACGTTCATCCGGTGCGAAGGCTTGTGCACACCTGGTGTGTCCACGAAGACGACTTGCGCTTCTGAGTAATTCTTGACGCCTGCGATACGCGTCCGCGTCGTCTGCGGCTTATCCGAGACGATCGCCAGCTTCTGCCCGAGGATGCGATTGAGGAGTGTGGACTTCCCTGCGTTGGGACGGCCGAGGAGCGCGACGAAGCCGGACTTCATACCTGTTCCATGTTCCGAGGTCCACGTTCCGAGTTCCGGTTCAGAGCTCGGCGTGCGTGGTTCGTGGTTTCACCCTGAGGCGCGCATCGAGAACACGGCACCGTGAACCCCGAACCATGAACCCCGAGCACGAACCCGGAACGTGGAAACACGGAACCTGGAACCTCGGTCTCGTGTTTCAGGGTTCGGTCACCTCGGAAGCCACCTCACGGCGACGCGCGCGAACTTTCGTGATGCGCCGGCGCTCGACCTCGAGCACCTCGAATGACAGGCCGTCGATGTCGATCGTCTCGCCGACGTACGGCATTCGTCCGAGGTGCGACAGCAGATATCCGCCGACCGTCTCGAACCCCTCGCGTTCGATCTCGACGTTCAGCCGATCCCGCACTTCGTCGACGCTGACTTTTCCGCTGAAGACGAACGTGCCATTCCCTTCGTCAGTGACGGTCTCGCTCTCGACGTCGTACTCGTCGCGGATCTCGCCGACGATCTCTTCGAGCAGATCTTCAACCGTGACGAGCCCGGCGGTTCCGCCGTACTCATCGACGACGATCGCCATCTGCGCCTGCCGACGCTGCATCTCCTTGAGCAGCTCCGACACCCGCTTGCTCTCCGGCACGAAGTGCGCCGACCGCATCAGCGTCGTCATCGGCGGCTCGGCGTTCGGTGGCAACGCTACGAGATCCTTCACGAACACGATGCCGATGATGTTGTCGAGATTGTCGCGATAGACAGGCATCCGCGAATACTGCTCCTCGCGGAACAGCGAACGGAGATCCTGAAGCGACGCGTCGGCGCGTATGGCAATGATGTCGGGGCGCGGCGTCATCACTTCGCGGACGACGGTCTCGGTGAAATCCACGATCGACTGCAGCAGCTCGCGGCCTTCGGCGTCGGAGATGGTGCCCTCTTCAGGCTCGCTTTCGCTGGCGCGCTCGGGCGCGGCATCGTCAGAACCATTACCGCCATTGGTGGTCTCACGCTCGCGGCGCGGCGCCACGAGATTGATGATCACCGCCGTAATCGGCAGGAGCACTGTCGCGATCGCGTGGAATGCCGGCAGCAGGAAATCCAGCACCTTCTCCGGATCCCGACGCACGATGAGAAGCGGCACGAGGTGCTCACACACCACGACGAATGCCACCAGCGAAACGATGAAGGTGACGATCGACAGCGCGTCGCGGACGTCGCTGAGCCGCGCGATGAGCACGCCGGCCAGAACCGTGCAGACGCCAATCAGTATCCGGACGGGGATGAAGAGGTGGAGCGGATCGTCGAGATAACGCCCGAGGCGGTCGTCGCGACCGCCGCGTTCGGCCATCAGCCGAAGCGATAGTCGCATCAGCGCGCTGAAGGCGGCCTGGATCGAGCCCAGGAACACCGTCGCGCAACCAAGTAGGAACAGTGTGAGTGGCGTCATCCGGAGTTCGTGGTGCGTCCTTCCCCGATCAGGATCGGCCGCTCCGATGTCGCGGCCGAGACACCGCGGTCGAAGCCTGGTTGCCGGTCCGACCCGCTATGCGGTTACGGTCCACAAGTCCCCGTTCAATCAGCCCCTCGACGAGCCCGCCCTTGCGGCGCAGGCGCCGCTCCAGGTGAGCCATCCGGCCATCATCGTGTTGGTGATCATAGCCAAGAAGGTGCAACAGACCATGCAGCGCCAGCACCCGTAGCTCGACCGCGAGAGAGTGGCCGCACTGACGAGCCTGACGAGCCGCAAGTCCTGCAGCTATCACGACATCGCCGAGGTCGCCGGGTTCTTCGGCGGCGAATGAGAGGACGTCGGTTACCCGGTCTTTACGTCGGTAACGGTGATTCAACGCGCGCACGCGGGCATCCGGGACAACGGCCACCGTCATCTCGCCACGGGCACGGGCGGGTGCGACCGACTGAAGCCAGCGGGCCAACCCAGGAGCGCGTAGGGCGCCAGACGTCACCACATGCACAAGGAGTGATCCGGGCGGACCGGACGGTCTGCCCCGTAAGGGCCGCGCCTGTGTTGCCCTTACGCGACTACTGCCCACGCGAGCCCGAGAAGGCATCGTACGCCTTCACGATCTGCTGCACGAGCTTGTGCCGAACGACGTCCTTCTCGTCGAAGTAGATGAAGCCAATGCCCTCGACGTCCTTGACGATCTTCAGCGCTTCAACGAGCCCCGATTTTCCCGGATGCGGCAAGTCGATCTGCGTGATATCGCCGGTCACGACCGCCTTGGATCCAAATCCAAGACGGGTCAGGAACATCTTCATCTGCTCGGAGGTGGTGTTCTGCGCCTCGTCGAGGATGACGAAGGCGTCGTTGAGTGTGCGGCCGCGCATGAACGCGATCGGCGCGACCTCGATCGTGCCACGTTCGACGAGTCGCGTCGCCCGCTCGACGTCCATCATGTCGTAGAGCGCGTCATACAACGGACGCAGGTACGGATTCACCTTCTCCTGCAAATCGCCTGGCAGAAATCCGAGCTTCTCGCCAGCCTCGACCGCCGGCCGGGCAAGGATGATACGACTCACCTTCTTCGCGAGGAGAAAGCTGACCGCCTGCGCCATCGCCAGGTAGGTCTTGCCCGTCCCGGCGGGGCCGACGCCAAAGACGATGTCGTACTTCTCGATTGCGTCGAGATAGCGCCGCTGGTTGGTGCTCTTCGGATTGACGCGGCGCTTCGTCCCTTCCGGCTGCTTCTGCCCGCCCTTCAGGAAGTAATCACGCAGATCGATGCCGCCGTCGTCCACGATCAACTGCGCCGCGGTTTTGACGTCGCCATTGCGCAGCTCGTAGCCTTCGGCCATCAGCGTCTTGAGCTGATCGAAGATGCGTTCAACGCGCTGCTCCGCCGACTTCTCGCCTTCGACGATGAGCTCGTCCCCCTGCGTCCGGATCGCAACGCCGAGGAGCGACTCGATGTGCTTGAGGTTACCGTCGTGCGCACCGTAGAGAATCTCGATGCCTTCCTGAGGCAGGGCAATTTTCTTCACGTGTTTTCGAAATTCCTGATCACGTCTTTCGAACTTGCAAGTGCAGTTCCCGCAACTGCTTCGGATCGACGCTGGACGGCGCGTCCGACATCATGTCGACCGCTGCGGCGGTCTTGGGGAATGCGATGACCTCGCGGATCGAGCTTTCGTTGGCGAGCAGCGCGGCAATCCGGTCCAGGCCGAGCGCAATGCCACCGTGTGGTGGCGTGCCGTACTCGAGAGCTTCGAGGAAAAACCCGAATCGCAGCTTGGCCTCCTCCGGGCTGATATTGAGCAGCGAGAAGATCCGGCTTTGCATTGCCGCATCGTGAATACGAATGCTGCCGCCGCCAATCTCGCTGCCGTTCAACACCAGATCATACGCCTTGGCCCGCGCCGCCCCCGGTTCTTTGTCGAGCTTGGCCATATCGGCATCGTGTGGCGAGGTAAACGGATGGTGCATCGACGACCAGCGCTTCTCCTCGGCGTCCCACTCCAGAAGTGGGAAGTCCACCACCCACAGGAACTCGAATTTCTCGGGATCGAGCAGGCCATCCTTCTTCGCAATCATCAGCCGCAGTTGACCCAACATCTGCGAAACCGTGTCGGGTTGTCCGGCCACGACGAACGCCAACTGTCCATTCGTCGTCCCGGTCGCGTCGAGCAACTGGCGGACGGTGTCCTCGCCTACGGCCTTGGGGAACGACGAGGTGATCGTCCCATCGTCCAACCGTCGCGCCCACAGCAAGTGGCGACCCTGGGCCTTTTCCTGGTTGACGATGGCGTCAACCGCACTGCGGGAATAGTTCGCGGCATTCGCCACCACAAACGCGCGGACGGTCCCGCCCTCGGCCACGATGTTCTTGAAAACGCCGAAAGACGACTCGCGGAACAGTTCACGAACGTCCTGGATCGGCATGCCGGGTCGGAGGTCGGGCTTGTCCGACCCGTAGACCGCCATGGCTTCTGAGTACGGCATGCGTCGAAACGGCGTGGTGATCTCGTGGCCGATCAGCTTGAGGATCTCGCGCATCAGCGGCTCGATCACATCGAAGATCGTCTCCGGTCGCGCGAACGACATCTCCACGTCCACCTGCGTGAATTCAGGCTGACGGTCGGCGCGCAGATCTTCGTCGCGGAAGCACTTGCAGATCTGCACGTAGCGATCCATGCCCGCGATCATCAGGATCTGTTTGAACAGCTGCGGCGACTGCGGCAGCGCGAAGAACTCCCCGGGATGCACGCGGCTCGGCACGAGGTAATCACGCGCACCTTCCGGCGTGGACTTGGTAAGAATTGGCGTCTCGATCTCGAGGAAGCCGTTCTCATCGAAGTAGCGCCGGATGACCGTCGTCAGACGGTGGCGCATGATGATGTTGTTCTGCAGCCGCGGACGGCGGAGATCGAGATAGCGATATTTCAGACGCACGTCTTCCGAGACCGGCGTGTCGTCCGCCACGGGAAACGGCGGTGTCTTGGCCTCGTTCAAGACCACGAGTTGCTTCACGACGATCTCGACCTCGCCGGTCGGCAACTTCGGATTCACGGTCTCCGGCGCGCGACGCCGCACTTTGCCGACCACGCCCACCACGAACTCCGACCGGAGCCGTTTGGCTTTCGTGATCAGCGCCTCGTCGTCTTTGTCGAAGACGACCTGCGTGACGCCGGCGCGGTCGCGGACGTCGACGAAGAGCACTCCGCCAAGATCGCGCACGCGGTGCACCCAGCCCAGAAGCGTCGCATCAGCGCCGACGTGGGTCGAGCGCAGTTCGCCGCAGGTGTGCGTGCGTGTCAGGTCGCCGAGTTGCTCAGCCACGGTCCTTCAGTCCCTCGAGAATTGCCGCGCCCGCCGCGGCCTGATCGTAAGTGGTTTGGGTTTGCGCCGTCAGGTGTTTCACGGTGACGGTGCCGTTCGCGATCTCGTCGCTGCCGAGAATCGCTACGTACGGGATTCGCTGACTATCAGCGTACTTGATCTGTTTGCCGATCTTGTCAGCATCGGGATAGACCATCACCCGTAGCCCCGATGCCCGCAGCGTCTGCGCAACGCGGACGGCATGCGCGGCGTCCTTCGCGTCGAACACCGCCACCATCACGTCGGCGGGCGTGGTGGCCAGGCTGGGCGGGAACATGTTCCGTTCGCCCATGACTACGAGAATTCGTTCGAGGCCCAGCGAAAAACCGCAGGCCGGCACGCTCTGACCGAGGAACATGCCGACCAGGTTGTCGTACCGTCCGCCGCCACCCAGGCTGCCGGCCAGGTCGGGTACGTTCGCTTCCATGATCGCGCCCGTGTAATACGAAAGGCCACGTGCCAGACTCGGATCGAACCGGATCCGGTTCGCTGCTGGAGTGCTCTCCGCGAGATGCGCAATGGCGGCGAGATTCCGGCACGCCGCCTGACCCGTTTCGTCGTACGTTGTTGGCGCCTCAAACCCTGCCTCGCGGAGCCTCGAGAATTCCTGGAGCACTGTGCGCGCGGCCTGCGCGTCAACGCCACGCGCCTGCATTTCGGCCTCGACGCCTTCGGGCCCGATCTTGTCCAGCTTGTCGACCGCGACGAGCGCTGTTGCGTGAAGCGGCTCAGGCACTCCGCACCACGTCAGTACCGACGTGAGCAGCTGGCGATGATTCATCCTGATCGTGAAATCAGCGAAGCCCAGTTCCCTCAGCGCCTCGGAGACTGCGCCACAGATCTCGGCCTCGATCACGGGCGACGTCGAACCGAGGGCGTCCACATCGCACTGATAGAACTCGCGGAAGCGTCCGCGCGCAGGACGATCGGCGCGCCACACCGGTTGAATCTGATACCGCTTGAACAGCTTCGGCAGCTTGCTGTGGTGATGGGCAATGACCCGTGAGAGGGGAACCGTCAGGTCGTAACGCAGCGCGAGGTCGGCCTGTCCCGACGCTTCATGCTCGCCGCGCTTGAGGATCTTGAAGATGAGCTGATTGCCCTCTTCGCCGTACTTCCCCATGAGCGTGTCGATGTTCTCGGCAGCGGGTGTCTCGAGCGGCTCGAATCCATAGCGCTCGTAGACACGCTTGATGATGCCGATGACGTATTCACGGCGACGCACGTCTTCCGGGAGAAAGTCGCGCATCCCGCGCGCGGGTTCAGTACGAGCCACGAGTGAATGTGGAAGGTGTCGGGGCGAGGCGGAACTGCAGACTCACCAGAAAATTATAGCCGGGGCAGCGTCAAGCCCAACTGCTTCTGGTACTTGCCCTTCTTGTCAGCGTAGGACGTCTCGCACACTTCATCGCTCTGGAAGAACAGCACCTGCGAGATGCCCTCGTTGGCGTAGACCTTGGCCGGGAGTGGCGTGGTGTTCGAGATCTCGAGCGTGACAAAGCCCTCCCATTCCGGCTCGAATGGCGTCACGTTGACGATCAGGCCGCAGCGCGCGTAGGTGGATTTGCCGACGCACACGGTCAGCACGTCGCGCGGAATGCGGAAATATTCAACGGTCTTGGCCAGCGCAAACGAGTTCGGCGGAATGATGCAGACGTCCGTCTTCATGTCCACGAACGACCGGTCGTCGAAGTTCTTCGGATCGACGACGGTGTTGTTGATGTTGGTGAAGACCTTGAATTCGTCGGCGACGCGGATGTCGTAGCCGTACGACGACAGGCCGTACGAGATCACGCCTTTCCGCACCTGCTTTTCCTCGAACGGTTCGATCATGCCGTGCTCGAGGGCCATCTTCCGGATCCACCTATCGGCTTTGATGGACGGCATTCAGCGTCTTCCGAAAAACATCATGATCAGCGTCAAGATGATGCTCGCGATGATCGACGTCGCCAGCGGAAAGTAGAACGAGAAGTTGCCTCGTCTGATCGTGAAGTCTCCTGGCAGCCGTCCGATCGGCAAACCGAGATTGATCAGCAATCCGACGCCCGCAATCAACAAACCCAAAACAATCAGCGAGCGCCCCATGGTGGTACCCCTAAATCAATTCCATACCCCGGAAGAAGTATCCCAACTCGAAGGCCGCCGTCTCGGGAGCATCGGACCCGTGCGTCGCATTGCGCTCGATCGACGTGCCGAAGTCCTTGCGCAACGTGCCCGCGTCCGCCTTCCCCGGATCGGTCGCCCCCATCGTCGCGCGCCACTTCTTGATCGCGTCCGGCGCTTCGAGCGCCAGCAGCACACAAGGGCCCGATGACATGAAGTCGGTCAGCCCGCCGAAGAAGGGACGTTCGCGATGGACCGCGTAAAAGCCTTCGGCTTCCTTCTTCGTCAGATGCCGCAGACGCATTGCGCGGACGGTAAAGCCCGCGGCCTCGATGCGGGCGAGAATCTGTCCTGCCTTCTTTGCCTCGACGGCGTCCGGCTTGATGATGGCGAATGTACGTTCCATAACTCTAAGAATGCTCAATGCTCAATGCTCAATGCTC
>DATCXH010000205.1:0-5674 GCA_036565925.1 Vicinamibacterales bacterium | reverse complement strand
GCGCGAGCGACTCCGCGACGTGCGTCAGGGTCCGGACGGCGCCATCTACTTGTTGACCGACAACGCGAAGGGCAGGATTCTTAAGTTGGTTCCGAAATCGTAAATTGTTGGTTTGAAGATCTTTGATTAGTGATTAGTTGTTGATTGGTGATTAGCGATCGCTGATTGAAAGCAGCACTACTGCTCGCTGTAATCAATAATCACAAATCAACAATCAACAACGATTCATCAATCACAGATCACCAATCACACATGCTGTCGCTGATCCACCGCGCCGCGATGATCGTTCTCGTCGTTGCGTGCAGCACGCTGCTGCAGGCACAAACGGGAATGGGAGAACTGCGCGGTGTGCTGTCGAGTGTCCGCGGACCTCTGGCCGGTCTGGAAGTCCGCATCAAGAACAGCAATACAGGCGAGGTCATGACGACCACGACTTCACCGTCGGGGGAATACTCCGTGAAAGTGCCGCCCGGTCGATACGACGTCTTCACGAGCCGGGCCGGGTATGGGGTTCTAGCGCTCCGCGATCTCGACGTGCGCGCCGGCACTGTCGTCAAGGCCGATGGCGTGCTGCGCGATAGCCCGAACGCAGGAACGCCGGGCGAGATCTCGTTTCTCTACGACCGCGCGACGAAGAATGCACCGTCAGGACCGACGCCGAAAGCCGCCGACGGCAAACCCGACCTGAGCGGCATCTGGTTTCCAGGGCCGGAGCTCGAGCCCGAAGTGCCGCCGTTCCAGCCATGGGCCGCAGACGTGGCGAAGAAATACGCCGATCGTCCAGGCGACGACCCTCGAGCGCAGTGCCTGCCAACGGGGGTGACGCGCATGCATGCGCTCGATCTCGTGAAATTCGTCCAGACGCGAGGACTACTCTTGGCGCTGATCGAAGGCGCGTCGCCCGCCGTGCGCCAGATCTTCCTCGACGGCCGGAGTCATCCCGCCAACCTGCAGCCCACGTGGATGGGCCACTCAATCGGGCGCTGGGAGAAGGACACGCTCGTCGTCGACACAACAGGATTCAACGACAAAGCGTGGCTGGAAGGAAACCGCCCGCAGACGGAGCAACTGCACGTCATCGAGCGCTATCGACGCATCGATCGCGGCCGCATGTCGGTCGAGATCACGATTGACGATCCCGGCGCCTACACGCGGCCGTGGAAGGTCCGCCGCCTCCTGCAACTCGCCCCCGGCGAGGAGATCCAGGAATACCTTTGCAACGAGAACCACAAGACCGAACACTTCGTCGGCCGCTAGCCGTCCATTTTCGATTTGAGGATCTTTGATTAGGGATTAGTCGGTGAGTGGCGATTGTTGATTTGGGATTGGCCAACAACCAGCTGATGGAAGCAGCTCCCAATCAACGATCCCAGATCACCAATCAACAGCAATTCGACAATCAAAGATCAGGAAATCGACAATGTCGTTCAACGCCGCGACTGACTCGCCGGCTCGCGATCACGCAGCATCGCTGCGCGCTCGGCTAGTTGAATGAACTGGGCGCGATAGCCGTCCTCGTCTTCACCCAGGAACTTTCTCGCGCGCGAGGTCAACGATGCGAACGACGCGCTGCCACGCAACGGCGACTCGCGAAGCAGCATGCCGAACTCCGCCACTGCCGATGCAAAGCCAAGGTTCACGGTCATCGGTGCCGGGTGATTCGTCAGCACGCGACTGAGAAGCCGGCTCGTGTCACCATCCGGCGCCTTGAAGCGCACCTTGACGGTCAAGAGCTCTCCAGCTCCCGCAGCTCGCGCCTCCCGCGGCTCGCGCTGATACTTGAGCGGATCCACGCTGGGGGCATCAAGGGGCACGCCTACCGGCACGATCTCATAGAGCGCGGTCACCGAATGACCGGCGCCGATCTCGCCAGCATCTTTCGTGTCGTCGTTGAAGTCCTGGTGATTGAGCAGGCGATTCTCGTAGCCGATCAGACGGTATCCGGTCACTTCACGAGGATTGAACTCGACCTGAATCTTCACGTCCTTTGCAATGGTTTCGAGCGTCCCACCCGCCTCCCGCACGAGCACTTTCCGCGCCTCATGCAGCGAGTCCAGATATGAGTAATTGCCGTTGCCTTTGTCGGCCAGCTTCTCCATCGTCGAGTCCTTGAGGTTGCCGGTGCCGACGCCGAGGACCGACAGGAAGATTCCGCTCTTGCGTTCGTCTTCGATAAGACGGACCAGGTCGCTTTGATTCGTGACGCCGACGTTGAAGTCCCCATCGGTGGCGAGCACGACGCGATTCACGCCACCACGAATGAAGTTGCGACGAGCTACCTCATAGGCCAGCTGAATGCCTTGCCCGCCGTTGGTCGATCCGCCGGCGGACAACTGCTCGAGTGCTTCGTGTATGCGCTCCTTCTGATCACCGGGAGTTGACGGCAAGACCAGACCACTCGCGCCCGCATAGACGACAATTGCCACGCGATCGCGCTCAGTCAGGACGTCGGTCAGCATCCGCATCGCAGTTTTCACCAGCGGCAGCTTGTCGCCAGACATCATCGACCCGGACACATCGAGCAGGAACACCAGGTTGCGCGGAGCTGGATCCCGTTCGTCGAGCGCGCGTCCTTGCAAGCCGATGAGCGCAAGGCGATGTTTCGGGTTCCACGGGCATTCAGCCAGTTCCGTCGTAATCGAGAATGGGTCGTTCCCGGACGGCTGTGGATATGCGAAGCGGAAGTAGTTGATCAATTCTTCGGTGCGCACGGCGCCTGCCGGAGGCAACCCGCCATCGACGAGGAACCGGCGCACGTTGGCGTAGGAGGCCGTGTCCACGTCGATCGAAAAGGTCGAGAGCGGATCCGCGTCTACACGGTGGAACCGGTTTTCTTCGATGTGGTCGTACGCTTCGGTGTTGAACTCTGCGACGCCGCCGGCGATCCCGAGGAAACCGCCACCGGCACGTTCGAACGCGGTGTCCGGCTTCTCGAACAACGCGGCTGACCTTGCGAGCGAAGCGGCAGCCGCGCTGCTTGGTGGGGGAGACGCGACACTTTTCGTCGGGTCGGCGGGGGCAGCGTTCGGTGATGGTGGCTGCACCGAAACGTCAGCCACTTTCTTGGCACAGGCAAACGCTGCAGCAACGATGACCAGGGCGGTAACCAGAGCCCAGATGCGCACTCGCATGGCTCACCTCCTGCGATCAGAACGATCGAACCGTCGGTTCTTGCAGTCTTGGACACCAAGCACAGTCAGTTGGTCTGTTACGCTGTTGGTCTCTGGGAGGCGAACGCGTGGTGTCGAATCAATCGGCTACATGGGGCGCAGTGCTTCGCGTGATATTCGCCATCGTGTTCCTGGCGAATGTTGCCGAGGCGCAGTGGCTGAATCATCCGTCGCCGGCGATTCCACGTCTGCCGGACGGCAAACCGAATCTCTCAGCGCCGGCACCGAAAGCACCCGATGGCAAGCCCGATCTATCGGGCATCTGGGCGGCCGAGTGCGGCATCTACGGCCTTGATGCCTGCTTCACGCAAAGCCTGTTCTTCGACCTCGCCAAAGATCTAAATCCCGCCGACGTGCAGATGACGCCGTGGGCGCAAGGCATCCAGACGCAACGCGAGGCGCGCAACCACGTCGATGATCCGTACGGGTATTGCCTGCCGCCAGGAACGCCGCGCATCAACTTCGGCGGCGGCCCGTTCAAGATTCTCCACACGCGCGAGGTCACCGCATTCCTCTATGAAACCATCGCTGGCATGACCTTCCGGCAAATCTTTACCGACGGTCGTTCACTGCCTCACACGAGCGAGCCAACCTGGCTGGGTTATTCGGTCGGTCGTTGGGATGGCGATGTCTTCGTCGTCGAGACAACGGGGTTCAGAGATGGTGGCTGGCTCGACACGCGCAAGGCGCGTCCACATAGCGACGCCCTCAAGGTGACGGAACGCTTTCGCAGAACCGACTTCGGTCACATGCAACTGACGATCACGATCGACGATCCCAAGGCATTCCTCAAACCATGGACCGTTCAGGCGCGATTGACGCTGATGCCCGACACCGACCTCGTCGAATCGTTCTGCGACAACCACGACAGGACGATGGAGCACCGGCGGATCGAGGCAGCGACCGAGCCGCCCAGTCCGCGATAGAGACATTGTCGATTCAACGATTGTTGATTGTTGATTGGTTGTTGATTGTGGATTGGTGATTGAGGCACCGGGTGACCGACACCAATCGTCAATCAAGAATCGACAATGAACATCCATTCGACAATCACGAATCGCTGATCACCAATGCGCTGATTACCAACCGCGCTGTCGGTGATACTCCGCAACGAGCTGCTGCAATCGCTCGCGACTGAGGGAGGCTTCGGGATCGTTGGGAAGCGGTGAGTTGAAGAACCGATCGGGAAGCGTATCTTCCGCGGGAGTCCAGCCGGCCAGCAGATTCACCTGCCGCTTCGCGCTGACGATGCGCCTCGCGATCTCGTGGAGTTCGTCGGCCGTCACATCCCATCCGGTGACGGCGTTCAGCATGGTGGCCGATTCACCGTAGAAGTCCTCGAGGACGCGCCGCAGGAACTTGCAGAGAATCAGCGAGTCCATCAACGCGGCCTTGTCTTCGGTGTCGATGGCGTGGCGCACCGAGTCGAGCGTCGCGTTGCGTCGATCGACCTTGTCCGAGAAATCCACGTCGTACGCGCCACTACGATTGTGATCCGCACCACGTGCGCCGACGGCAAACCCGAGCGCCATCGTCTGCAGTCCGCGCGGTTCGTAGCCAGGAATCTCGAGTCCTTTCACCTGCGGCGCGAACGCAATGCTGCCCTGTCCGATGGCCTCGGCGGCGCGACGACTGCCGTCGGCGAGGAGCGCGCCAATACCCTCGCGTCGTCCGATCAGATCGATCGCCTTCAGCACCGCCTCGCCACTGCCGAACGTCAACCAGGGTTCGTCGAGCAGGCCGCGCTCGACGCACTCCATCGCAAAGGCGATCGTTCCACCGGCGCTGATCGTGTCGATGCCGAGTTCATCGCAGCGCTGCGAGGCACGCAGCACAGCCGCGTGATCGCTTACGCCACACAGCGAACCGAGCGCGAACAGGCTTTCATACTCAATCCGCACACTGCTCTTGCCATCGGAATAGATATGCTCGCAGCCGATCGTGCACGCCACACAACTCGCGCGTGTGCGTGAGTACTCCGTGCGCAGCTGCTCGGGCGACAGATTCGACGCCTCGTCGAACGTGCCCTGCTGAAAGTTGCGAGTCGGCAGTGTGCCGAAGCGGTTGAACGTCAACAGATTCGCCGCGGTCCCGAGCTCGCGGTACTTCGCCGTCGCCGGACCGAACGATCGCTTCGACAGATCGCGACTGAGATCGGTCAGCTCGCGCGGACGTGCCCACTCGCAATACGTCGTTCCACGTACCGCAATCGCCTTGATGCGCTTGCTGCCCAGCACCGCACCGCTGCCGCCGCGACCCGCATGCCGCCCGTCGTGCGAGATGGTTGCGTAGCGGACGGCGCGCTCGCCGGCCGGTCCGATCGAGGCAATGCGATAGTCAGTGCCGAGACGAGCTCGCAGCTTTTCTTCCGCAACCGGACACGAGTCGCCGAGCAAGTCATCAGCCGGCTCGAGTCGCACGTCGCCGTCGTCGATGACGAGCACCGACCAATCAGGGGCACGCCCAACGATGACGATCGCGTCGCAGCCGCTGCGCTTGCCCGC
>DATCXH010000219.1:0-3669 GCA_036565925.1 Vicinamibacterales bacterium | reverse complement strand
ACTTCGGCCAGCAGATATTGCGGAATCAACACGCTGGCCTGCGTGAGCACGATGCTGTAGGTGTGCGGCAGGATATGGCGCCGCAACAGATACCAGGACGAAGCGCCGACGCCTTCTGCGGCGCGAACATACGTGCGCTCGCGTGCGCTGAGAACGATGCCCCGAATCATGCGGGCCGGTCTGGCCCAGCCGACGATGCCGAGGACCGCGATGAGCATCAGGAACGTCGCGCGTGTGTCGATGTGCAGCGGCAGCGCGGCGCGCACGGCAAACAGCAGGTAGATCCATGGCAGCGCCATGAAGACGTCCGCTGTTCGCATCACGATGCGATCCAGAAATCCACCGAAGAAACCGGCGAGTGCCCCGAACGTCATCCCGACAACCAAGGCGCACAGCGTTGCCAGCAGGCCTGCCGCAATCGAGATGCGACCGCCGTGGAGCACGCGCGAGAAGACGTCGCGACCGAAGGCGTCGGTGCCCAGAAGCGAAAGGCGCCCCGGCGTATCGACGCTGAGCAGGCGGCCATTGGCCAGCAGTTGGACCGAATACCGACGCGAAGTGTCGTCGATGTAGGCGGCCGGATCGTTCGGATCGGGCACTTGCGCGTAGACGAAGGGCGCTTGCAGCTCGCCGTGCGCGTCCACAATGTGCAATGCGGTCGGCGGCGCATACGGCGACGACCGGTCCTGGCTGGTCGGATCGTACGGGGCCACGAACCCCGCCAACCCCACGACCACGTGAAGGGCGACCAGCGCGCCGACGATCAGCCGGGTTCGGGTCACGCGCGGATCCTCGGATCCACGGCGAAGAGGGACAGATCGGCGAGCAGGTTGCCAGCGACAAGCAACACCGTCGCGAGCATCGTCGCGCCGAGCACAACGTGGACGTCTCGCGCAAGGAGCGCGTCAACGAGCAGCGGGCCCAGCCCGGGCCAGCTCATGACAACTTCGATCAGAAGCGACGCGCTGAGCAAGGACGCGATTGAGAGACCGGCCAATGAGATCAGCGGATTGGCCGCAAGCGTGAGGACATAGCCCAGGTCCAGACGCCAGCCGCGGATACCGTGGCCGCGCGCGGCGCGCACCGCGGGTGACTGACGCGCGTCGATCGCGCTCGCGCGCACATGACGCAGAATCGCCGGCAGTGTGCTCAGGACGATCGCGCATAGCGGCAGCACCGCGTGCATGGCGAGGTCACGAATTCGACTGGCGGTATCACTTTCTGCAGCACCGGGCGAGAACATCCCACCGGCGGGGAAGAGCCCGCTCTTCAAGGCGACGAGCAGCATGAGCAGGCCGACCAGAAGATCCGGCAAAGCCAGAAGAGCCGATGTTGCGCCGCTGCACACGCGATCGGCGATGCGACCGCGGACGCGAGCCGTCCAGAGGCCGAGCGGCAGTGCGATGAGCCACGTGATGAACAGGGCCGGCACGGTGAGCACCAGCGTGTTGCGCGTGCGCTCCCAAAGAAGCGGTGCGACCGGCGAGTGATGGGCGAGGGAGAGGCCAAAATCTCCACGCACCACCGCCGTCAGCCACTCTACGTAGCGAACTGGAGCCGAGGCGGTGAGCCCATGCTCCTGTCGCAGCGTCTCGATCGTGTGTGTGCCGACCGTCGCGTCGAGCTTGAGATCGTCGAAAAACTCGCCTGGCGCGAGCTCCAACATCGCAAAGGTCAGCACCGACACACCGAGTGTGATCAACCCGCCGTAGGCGAGACGCCGGAGAACAAAACCTAGGGCACTCATGCGACGGCCTGCCTTGAGCCCGGTCGAAGGACCTCTTCCGAGTCCTGCTGGACGAGGAGTTCCGCGGGCAGGTCCAGCACCGTCTTCGGGACGAATCGCCGGACCATCGTCCCTTGCTCCACGATCGCGCCGCGGTGCATCACGGCGATCTCGGGTGCGAACCCGGCGAGGAACTCGAGGTCGTGTGAGATACAGAGCAACGCCAGACCTTGCTCGCGTTGCAGCGTCATCAACAACGTGGTGATGAGCCCACGCGTCTCGAGATCAAGCCCGGAAAATGCCTCGTCAAGGATCAGCAACCGCGGTCGGACTGCGAGCGCACGGGCAATGGCCAGCCGTTGACGCTCACCGCCGCTGAACTCGCTTACGCGTGACTCGAGTCGATCTGCGGGCAGGCCGACCTGCGACAGGAGCTCGATCGCGCGGTGGCGTTGTTCGTGCCTCGTCCCGTCGCCTTGGATCACCAGCGGTTCGGTCACGACGTCGAGCGCCGTGAAGCGAGGGTTCAGGGCCGCGGCCGAATCCTGGAAGATCAACTGCACTCTATTTCGATGCGGCAGCAGGGCCTGGCCACGCAGAGAGGTGATGTCGTGGCCGTCAATGAGCACCTTGCCGGAGTCAAGCGATTCCATACCGGCGAGGCATCGCGCGGCCGTTGATTTGCCGCAGCCGGAGGGGCCCACCAGGGCCATCGTGGTACCGCGCTCGATCCGCAGCTCGAAGCCGCGCAGCACTTCGACTTCGTACCGCGGTCGCGAGAAGAGGCGCCGCTGGCGATACGACTTCGTGGCGCTGGTGATTTCGGCGATCGGCACGTGCCGCGATGCGCTCACCGATCGCGACAGGGATCGTGCGACGTATCCGTCCCTGCCGATGCCATGGCCGGCGCGGATCGTCTCAACGATGCGGCCGCGATTCATCACGATGATGCGGCGTGCGGTACGGTCGAGGACCTCGGCACTGTGGCTGATGATCAGAAATGCCGTGCCGTGCTGTTCGTTCAATCGACGAATCAGCTGGAGGATCTCATCGCGCACCGTTGCATCGAGCGACGCCGTCGGCTCGTCGGCGACGACCAGTGATGGCCGGCAGACGATGGCCTGCGCGATCAAGATGCGTTGGCGCTGACCGCCGCTCAACTCGTGCGGATAGGCGTCGTGAATGCGCGCGGCGTGTTCGCTGAGACCGACGTCGTACATCGCAGCGAGAACGCGCTCACGCACCTGTTGGCGATCGCAGCGGGTGTGCGCACGGACGACGTCGCCAATCTGCGCACCGACAGTGAGCATGGGATTCAGCGCCAGCGCCGACTCCTGAAAGACGATGCCCATTTCTGCGCCACGCATGGCGTCGCGGGCGCGCTCGTCGAACGCACTCATATCGCGCCCGTGAAAAGCCATTGTCCCGGACACGTGCGCGTCAGAGGGGAGGAGGCCAAGCAGCGCGAGGGCCACCGTCGTCTTCCCGGAGCCTGACGGTCCAGAGACGCCGACAATCTCGTTCGCCTCGATCGAGAACGTGACAGCGTCCAACACGACACGAGTCGTGGATTCGATCGCGTAGCGGACGCTCAGGTTGCTAACCGTTAGAACAGACACACCACACCGGTGCCTCCAGTGGAGCAAGGGAACTGCCAGGAGAGATCATTTGAAGTCCTGGCCTGATGCGGTGATCTGCGGAAAGGCGTGTTCCGGTTCGGCTCAGACCGTGTTCAATCCTGAATGGACTTCTGGCGAAAACGGGTAGGTTGCCTGCGTGGGAGGTTTCGTGCAGCGACGCGCCTTGCCGCGACGATGTGTCTCGCCAACTGCGTGTGCCGGAAAAGACCGTTGGCGGATGATCGCGGATAATTTCGGGCCATGGGCAAAACCCGGCTCGAGGCGTTCAGCGACGGTGTCATCGCCATCATCATCACCATCATG
>DATCXH010000225.1:0-2764 GCA_036565925.1 Vicinamibacterales bacterium | reverse complement strand
AACAACTAATCAATAATCACCAATCAACCAATCAACAATGACCAGCCTCTCGCAGCTCGCGACCCCGGCGCTGATCGTCGATGTCGCGGCGCTCGATCGCAACATCGCCCGCATGGCGGCGTTCTTCTCGACCGGCCGGTGTCGGCTGCGGCCGCATTTCAAAGCGCACAAGACACCCGCGATCGCGCGTCGTCAGTTGGCGGCCGGGTCCTGCGTCGGGCTCACCTGCGCGACGGTGTCGGAGGCGGAAGTCGTCGCAGACTTCTGTGACGAGGTGCTGATCGCCAACGAGATCGTCAGTCCAGACAAATGCGCGCGGGTCGCGGCGCTGGCGCGAAATCGCGCCGTGACTGTCGCGGTGGACTCCGTCGCCGGCATCGAGGCGTTGGCGGATGCCGCACGCATCGCGGGCGTGACGATTGGCGTGCTGGTTGACGTGAATGTCGGGCAGGGGCGTTGCGGCGTCGAGCCCGGTGATGCGGCGGTGGCGTTGGCCCGGTGCGTCGCTGCAGCGAGGGGCCTGTTGATGCGTGGGGTGATGGGATACGAGGGGCATCTGCAGCCATTGCGCGATCGCGGTGAGCGCGAAGCGCGTACGCGTGCCGCGATGCGGGACCTGGTCGAGACGTCGAACGAGATACGGGCCGTCGGGATTCCGTGCGAGGTCGTGTCGTCGGGAGGCACGGGCACATACGACATCAGTGGTCGTGTCGAGGGCGTCACGGAAATTCAAGCCGGCTCATACGCGCTGATGGATACAGACTACACGAGCGTGGGTGTCCCATTTGAGCAGGCGTTCTTCGTGCTTGGCACGATTGTCAGCCGGCCGTCGCCCGAACGCTGTGTCGCTGACTGCGGCCACAAATCGATGACCAAGGATCACGGAAATCCATCTGTGAAGGACGTCGATGGTGCGTCGGTGACGGCGCTCAACGACGAACACGCCGTGATCGCCGTTCCGGCATCATGCACGCTCTCCATCGGCGACCGCGTGCGACTGATTCCGTCCCACACCGATCCCACCGTCAACTTGCACGACATGCTCTACGCCGTCGAGGGTGAGCGAGTCGTGGATGTGTGGCCGATCGCTGCCAGAGGATACGCGGAGCATCGGCAGTAGAATCCACCCTCAAACGGGGGAGTCCGATGAAAGCATTGACAATCGCGGCAGTGTGCATCCTCACAGGAGCCGCGCTCTCGATCGTGTCGCTCGGGGCGCAGAGCAACGGTTCAAGAACGCCGGTCACGGCGGCCCAATACGAGCAGTGGAAGAAGGACTTATCAAACTGGGGTCGATGGGGGAAGGACGACCAGATCGGCGCGCTCAACCTGATCACGCCGGCGAAGCGGCGACAGGCCGCTGCGCTCGTCAAGGACGGCGTTTCTGTGTCGCTGGCCGCCGATGTCGACACGGAGAAGGCGGTGGACAACCCAACGCCCTATGAAGTGACGATGCAGGGCATCGGATCCGATCGGATCGCGGTGAGCTATCACGGCATCGCGCATACGCACCTCGATTCACTGGCCCACATCAACGAGAACGGCGTCTTCTACAACGGTTACACGCCGAACGCCGACGCCGTGCTCAAGGACCGTCATCAGAAGAACTCGATTCACAACGTCAAGAACGGGATCGTCACGCGCGGCGTCCTGATCGATATCCCGCGGCTCAAGGGCGTTCCCTATCTCGAGCCGGGGACGCCGATCCACATCGAGGATCTGGAGGCGTGGGAGAAGCAGGCCGGCGTGCGTGTGTCCGCTGGTGATGCGCTGTTCATCCGCACCGGCGTGTGGGCGCGACGTGCCGCGGTGGGCCCGTGGCTGCGCGGGCGCGCGGAAGGGGGGCGGTCAGCGGGCCTGGACCCGTCAGTGCTTCCGTGGCTGAAGCAGCGCGATATCGCGTTGCTCGGCAGCGATCACCCGCAGTACGTCTCGCCGGGCATTGCCGGTCCGCCGCGAGGTGCTGTCCACGATTTCGCGCTTGTGTATCTCGGTGTGCACCTCTTCGACAATTGCGATCTCGAGGCGCTGGCCACCGAAGCCGCGGCGCGCAAGCGTTGGGAGTTCATGTTGACCGCCGCGCCGCTGCCGATTCGCGGCGGCACAGGTTCGCCGCTGAATCCGATCGCGACGTTTTGACACGATGCTTGAGACACAAAACGAAGTGACGCTCAAGCGATTGCGATCGCTGTGTCTGGCGCTGCCGGAAACGAGTGAGACGGCCTCCTGGGGGCACCCGAATTTCAAGGCGGGCAAGAAGACCTTCGTCGCCTTTGAACGCGTGAAAGGCCGCGCCTCGATTGCATGTCGCTTGCTGCCGGATGATGTCGAGCGCTTGGTGCAGCGAAAACAATTCTTCGCGACGCCGTACGGACGCGGACTGTGGGCGAGTGTGTGGGCCGATGGTCCTATCGACTGGCGCGCCGTGCAGGACCTCGTCGACCGCAGCTATCGCGTCGTTGCGTTGAAGCGGATGCTCACTGCAATCGAGGGGACGTCGGGTCAAAAGACAAAGGCCAACCCAAGTAAACGGAAGGCAGCGAAGAAGCGATGAGAGCCGGCTTGGCTGCCTGGGCGTTCACGTTCGGCTTCGGATGGTTATGGTGGCGGTACTTCAAAACGGGTGTTGTGTACAGCCATGGCGGGAAATTTAGACGAGTGGACAGCCCTTTCAATTATTGGTTCGCCATGGTGTCTTTCGGTGCCGCGATAGTAGGCGGGGCGGTGTGTGCGACCGCGCTGATGTTCGACTACGGTCTGTGAA
>DATCXH010001106.1:0-2605 GCA_036565925.1 Vicinamibacterales bacterium | reverse complement strand
CGGCGTAACCGCCGCCGCATACGTCAGCGCCTCGCAGCGGTACGTCGTCGCGGTGGCCGCACTTGTCGGGATCTGAGCCTGGCAGTTCGTCCAGACTTGTTCCTGTGTCGCGCCGGTGACGGTCGCGATCGCGCTCGAGTCGCGCAGCAGGTTGAGGCGCCATTCGCCGCTGACGGCGCCATGCGCGAGCGCCGGAACGCTCGCGAGGACCGCCGCAGCGATCGCGATCATGATTCGCATGCAGATCTCCGCAGGTTGAAGAACGTAGCCCCGGGGACACGGGCGAGCCCGACTGCGGGACAAATGCCGGAAGATCGATTGCGGTTCCAGCGCAGCGAAGTGAGCGCTGGGCCGCGTTGTTGTTCTTGCGCGTGAAAAAAAACAGCGCACGTTCTACACGCCGAGTCTGCGCATGACAAATGTGTGCACGGCGTCTCGCCTGTTGAGTGTGCAACCTCAGGACTGTGTCGCACGTTGACGACTACGTCACGAGTCAACAAGTCGCCAAGACCGCTGCGACGACAAGGTACACTGCTCTTCGTATGTCTTTACCCGTGTAAGGGGCTGCTATGACCATGCGCTGCGTTCTCGCATCGTTCGTGCTGTTGGCCGGCTTCGCAATCTCGCAGGAGGCTGGCAGCACGAATTTCCCGCTCACGGTTTCCGCGGACGCCAGATATCTTCAAGAGTCGGACGGCACACCGTTCCCGATCCTCGGTCGTTCGTACTGGGGCATCATCGGGCTGTCCCCGGCAAACTATCAGGCGGCGATCAACGACGCGGTCGCCAAGGGTTTCAACGCGATCGAGTTCAGAGCGCCGAACGGTTCCTGGCAGGACAACTTCGTTCCGTTCAACGGCGCCGGCCAACTCCCCTTCACGACCAAGCTCGGCGGTGGCGCGTACACCGGATCCGGGAGCCCGAGCGAAACGCCAGACTTCACGACCCCGAACGAGCCTTACTGGCAATTCCTCGATACGTTCATCGCCTACTGCGCCAGCAAGGGAATCGCAGTTCTCTGGTTCCCGGCCTACGTTGGATATGGCAGCGACGGCGACGGCTGGATGCTGGCGATGGTCAACAACGGCGCGAGCAGAATGCGCACGTATGGCGCGTACGTCGCCAACCGCTACAAGAACTACGGGAACATCATTTGGATGGTCGGGGGCGACAAGGGCGCGCAGAACAATCCTTTCGTCGGCAGCGAGATCACCGTCGAGCGCGCGCTCATCGACGGGCTGAAATCGGTTGCCGGCCAGAGCACCCAGTTCGCCGCCGAGTGGGACTCCGACACCACCGGGAGCAGCGAGCCAAATTTCGGCGGCGACCTTACGCTCAATAGCTCCTATAGTTGGGAAGGCGAGACCGCAACGTGGTGCCGCGCAGGCTATACCAGCTCGCCGGTGAAGCCGACGTTCCTGATCGAAGAGCCGTACGACGAAGAAGGCTCGGACGGCACGCAACGCAATTCCAGCGCCACGCAGCCGGTCCGGCGTTTCATCTGGTGGGGACTCCTGAACGGCATCGGTGGCTACATGGCCGGCAACGGCTACCTTATTCATTTCTTGAACGGCTACGCGTCGCACTTCGACTCTCCGGGTCAAATCGACCTTGCCCATCTCAACACGCTCTATAAATCGATCAGCTGGTATCAGCTCGTGCCGAGCGGCCTCGCCGGAATGAAGACGTTGATCACCGCGGGTAGCGGCGGGATCGGCAGCAACACCTATGTAGCGTCGGCGGCGGCGCCAAACGGGACACTGTTGCTCGCCTACGCGTCTCCGAACGGCACCGCGAGCCGGAGCTTCACGGTAGATATGACCGCGATGCACGCCGCGAGTCGCGCGCGTTGGTTCAATCCGACCAGCGGCAGCTACTCGGATATCGCCAGTTCGCTGCCGAATACTGGGACGCGTGCGTTCACCACGCCGGGCAACAACGGCAGGAATGACAACGACTGGGTGCTGGTGCTCGACACGGGCGATGTCAAAACGCCGAACCCGCCGACGAATCTGACAGTGGAGTAACAACGCGGCTGGCTCTTCGCATTTGCGAGTCGGAGCCAGCGTGTTCTTGGGTGCTAAACGCACGCTGGCGCGACGGCGTCCCGGCTTACCTAAGCCGGTCGCGCATGGCCCTCGTACATGAAGGTCATCGGCTTGGGTCCTCTCATGTACCCGGTCTCAAGCTGCGTGATCGCGAATCCGCCGCACTCAACGAGCACACGGATCGGGCGATTCAAGTGACAACCGCCGCCGAGGCGTTTCCATATGGGCGTAAGGTGATGCTGCCACCTTTGAACGCGCTCCTCGGGCGCCTCTCCGTGCTCGACGAAGAGCAACCGTCCATCCGGCTTCAGCACACGGCGCATTTCGCGGAGTGCTGTAGCGACATCTGGAATCGAGCAGAGCGTCCAGGTGGTGACCACTGTATCGACGCTATGACTGTCGAGTGGGATCGACTCGGCAGGTGACTCGATGAATATTGTAGGAATCGACAGCCCTGCGGCCGCCTGACGAGCCATCTCGGCCAGACGCGGCGCCGGTTCCAGTCCTACGATGTCGTTAACTCGCGTCGGATAGAAGCGCAGGTTGAGCCCCGAGCC
>DATCXH010000256.1:0-13545 GCA_036565925.1 Vicinamibacterales bacterium | reverse complement strand
CGGTGCTTCCGGGACATTCGATCGCGCTTCAGGCGCTCGAATGGTTGACGGATCGAATAAGAGGGCCGAGGCCTTGGGCCCAACATCTGCGATCGCTTTGCGGTCGGGTGGAGCTGATTGCGCGCGAGTGGTCGCGCTCTGTGCCGGCTGCCGTTCGGCAACCGTCGCTTTCGCAGTGCGCGGCTTCGCGCTGGTCGGCGTTGGAGTCGCGTCCTTCGCTGTTGCGGGCGCCTCAGCGCTAACGGCATTCGTTGGAACGACCGCAGAGGCCGAGGCACTGCCACCGGCGTTCAGCAGGCCGAACCAGATTACAGCGGCCAGACTTACCACGCAGATAGCGACTGCCGCTGGCATGAGCCATTGCGAGGTCGTGAGCTGGTTCGGGTGCCGGTCGCTTCGAGCATCGTCGCGATGCGGGAGTGGGGCCGGAGTCGCAGGGCGTTGCGAAGAAGATGTCACCGCGGGTGCGGACGCGCGATAACGTTCGTAGATCGCGCGAATCAATTCATCCCGGCCGGGCCTGCCGAAGTAGGCAAGCCCCTCTGCGAAGGATTGAAGCGAGTTGTGTGTCTCAGGAGCATTGGCCTGCGTGACGAAGAGACGCAGGGGAAGAGGCACATCCGCCGTCGCCAATAAGGTATGCAGTGTGCGACCGGCGGCTACTGGTCCGCGATCGCCTCGTCGACCGGCGGGTAGCGTCACCGCCCCATTGCGATCGATGATCACATCCTCGAGAGCGGGAATCGGGACATTACCGCCGCCGGCAGTCGTTGCGATTTCCAGGATCTCCTGCAGCAGGGCAACCGCCTCATCCCATCGAATCTGCACGCCGGTGGCGAGGATGTCGCTGACGCGGACACTCCCGCTGCCCATGCCACCAGGCTCGGTCGCGAAATCGTCGAATACGTCGCTGTTCACCGACAACTCCAGACGACTGTCTGCGTCGGGCCAGACATCGCGTTCTCAGGTTTTCTGAATGTGGCCGATCCGATTGGCTTCATCGCGTAGGGGATGTGATGCACGCTGATGTGGAGCAAGATGGTTGCCGTAGGCATACCGTTATTGCAGCGGCGCGTAATAGCCGCCCCTGCTCCTGATCTCGATATCGCGCGTTCGCGGCCGAATCTCGACCGTTCGCCATTGACCGTCACGTTTGCGATTGGTGGACAGATATCCGAGCACGTAGCGTCTCCGCAGTTCGTCGAGAATCTTCTGATAGTCGCTCGACAGCGTGCTGACGTCGGTCGGGAAATAGGCAGCGCCACCTGATTTCTCGGCCAGCAGGCGTAAGCGATCGCGCTCGACGCGGCTGCCGATACCAACCGCGTATACCGTCGCGTCCGTCTGCAGCAGCTTGTCCAGTACTTCGTCCCAGCTGCGAAGACTACCGGGTCCATTTGATGCAGCGTTCTCGTCGATGCCGTCCGTCACCACGACCAGCACACGGCGCGTGTCGCGCGCTTTCGCCAACTGCACCAGCGAGTCGTACAACGCGTCGTAGAGAGCGGTGCCGCCGTCGGCCACGTAGTTGTCGATCGCGGCGCGCGTCGCCTCACGCTTGTCGGTAGGCGCCTCGATCGCCTCGGCCTTGGTGGCAAACATCATCAGGCCGACCTGATCTTCGGGTCGCATCGCATCGATGAACTCCCGGGCCGCTTCCTGTGCACGTTGGGCGCTCTTCTTCATGCTGCCACTGGCATCCAACGCCATCATGAACGTGACCGGCTGCACCGCTTCCTGAAATACGTCCATCTCCTGCTTCACGCCGTCCTCGAAGACATCGATGTCTTCGCGAGTGAGCGCAGCCGGGACCTCGCCGGTGCCGACTCCGGTGAACTCGATCGAGGCGCGAACCGGAGGTGGGACGGGTGCGGTATAGCCCTTCCTCGCGCGCACGCGGTATGTCTCATTCGCCACCTTGACCTCGATGGCGCGCCAGGTGCCGTCGCGATCCTGGTTCTTCGGCGTGTAGCCGAGCAGATAGTGGTTGCGGACTTCGTTGGCGATGGCGTCGTAGGCGACGATCAGATCGCGCTCATCGCGAGGGAACCACGCACGGCCGCCGGTATCCTCCGCCAGTCCCTTGAGGAGCTTTTCGCCTTTCAGAGAAATGCCGGCAATCCCGCCCAGGCCGACCACATAGAGCGTGATGCCGCTGCGCTTGAGTGAATCAGTGGCCTGATCGATCTTCGAATCACTGTTTTCATCGTAACCGTCGGTGATCAACACGATCGCCTTGCGCCGTGTGGACGAGGTCAACGTACTCGCGGCCTGCTCGAGGGCATCAAGGATTGCGGTTCCACCCTTGTGATGGATGGCGCCGATCGCCTCGAGCACCGTGGCGCGGTCAGTAGTCGGCCCGGTCACCGCCCCAATCGTCTTGGTAAAGGGCGCGACGACGATCTCGTCCGCTTTTCCGAGCGGCTCGATGAGTCTCGCCGCGGCCGCACGAACCGCGTCGGATCGGATAGCCATGCTCTGACTGGCGTCGACCAGCAGGGCGAAGAGGGCCGGGTCGCGATCTTGCCGAAGATAGTCCAGGGTCTGTGGGTCGCCGTTTTCGAAGAGGCTGAATTCCTTGTCGCTGAGGTCTTTGACGTATCGGCCCTTTTCGTCCACCACCACCGCATCGACCGACACGCTCGAAACCGACGTCGCTTCTTCCACCTCGAGCGGCTTGAGGACCATCGTGTCGCGAACCATCGTCCCCGAAGGCAGCTCCGCTTCGACCATCAACTCGCGCGGCTCGAACGGATTCTCATCCGACCACAGCGCGTCGTAGGGCGGGCCGTCGGTATCGGCCGACAGGAATAGCTTGTCCACGTAGAACTGCACGTTGCGCGGCTGCGACGGCCCATCGAACCGGGCGACGATGCGGATGGTGCCGGGCAAACCCGTACGTCCGAGCGGCGACGTGATGCGGATGGACGGATCGGCCCCGCGCGCGTACGGAACCGCCCCCGTCCCGAGCGCCGCCGACATCGCCAGCGCCAGAACGGTGGCGCGCCGCATCAGACGAAGACCGGCGCTGGTTCTGAGTCGTCGACGAAGTAGCTGGCGCATGCCGCCTCCAGCAGTTCAGAGGTGAGCCGTCGCTCCTCGCCCAGGTATGACGCTTGCGCTAGCGCCTGATCGAGCAAGTCGCGAGGGTGGCAGCCCCGGAGCGCGAGCTTGCGCGGACGGTAATAGGTTTGAAGCAACTCATCGATGAGCGCCTCGTCGTACTCGATGCGTCGTTCGGCGCAGCACTTGGCAAAGATTTCCTTGAAATCCGCGATCGTCGGACTTTCGCAGAACACCTTGTAGTGAATGCGGCGCAGGAACGCTTCGTCAACGAGCTCCGACGGTCGGATGTTCGTAGCAAAGACAACCAGCAGCAGGAACGGCAGCTCGAATTTCTGTCCGTTGTTCAGGGTCAGGAAGTCGACGCGGCTCTCGAGCGGCACGATCCAGCGGTTCAGCAGCTCGCGCGCAGACACCCGCTGTCGGCCGAAGTCGTCGATGACGAGCACGCCGCCGTTTGAAACCGCCTGAATGGGCGCGGTGTAGAACCCGGTCGTCTTCGAGTAGGAGAGCTCGAGCGATTCCAGTGTCAATTCACCCCCGACCATCACCAGCGGGCGCTTGCAGCGCACCCACCGGCGATCGTGCCCGGCTTCGCGTGACAGACCGAGCGACGCCGTCGTGGCTGGAGATTCGAGCGGCTCGTGATTGACCGGATCGAACAGGCGGATGATGTTGCCTTCAACTTCGAGCGCGTGAGGCACGGCCAGCTCGCCATCGAGGAGTCCGCGAATCGCCTGCGCAATCACGGTCTTGCCGTTGCCAGGCGGTCCGTACACGAACATCGAATGCGCCGCGCCGATCGCTGGGCCTACCTGATCGAGGACTCGATCGCTCAAGACCAGATGGGAGAATGCCTGGCGGACGCGTGTGCGCGTAATCGAACGCGGCACGGCATTTCGATACGCCTCGAGATACGCGACGTACTGCCTGAGCGGCACCGGAGCGACGCCAACGTACTGGTTGCTCTCGAGGAACAGCATCGCGCGCTGTCGTCCGCTGTCGGTAATCCGATAGCGGAACGTGGGCCCGCCGATGCCGGCGCCGCCGACGATTTCGCATTGGTGGAGACGCTTGATGAAATCAAGTGCGGGGTCGATGACGGAAAACTCGACACCGAGGCGACGCGCGAGCTCGATGCCGGTGAGCTCGCCGGAAAAGTGCAACTGCTTGAGTATGAGTTGGACGAACAGGTCCTGGTTCAGTCCTGTCGCCTCGAGTGTCGTCGGACTCGGCGGCAGCAGTGCCGCCGTGCGATCCGTGACCTCCCGAGCGTCATCCGCCAGCACACGCGTCATCATCGTTGGTTCCCCTCGTGCAGGTGGGCACGCACCTGCCGGGCAATTGCCTCGGCTGCGCGAAACCGAGGTCGTTCGGCGCGAGCGATGTCGAACGACTGAAGCGCTTCGCGATACTCGCGTCGCGCCAGATGGACGAGACCTTTGTTGTAGGCGGCTCGCGCCGCGTCAGCGGACGCGGCGAGCGTCGCGAACGCCGACGGCAGATCACCCGCGGCTTCGTAGGCCAGCGCGAGATTGTTTCGCGCTGGCTCGAGGCCCGGCTGGATTTGCAGCGCCTGCCGGCATGCGTCGGCGGCTTTCGAGGCATTGCCTTCGAGTCTCCACCCGTAGCACAGATTGCTCAGTGCGTAGGCCGCGGTGACATCGAGCGCGAGTGCCCGTTCGAACTGCACTCTCGCCGCGGCCCGTTGACCGAGCGCCTGCAACACGGTGCCCAGTGTGTTATGCACCGTCGGTGAGTCTGGAGCGTAGTAGACGGCGCGATAGGCATCGGAGAGCGCCAGGTGGGGAAATCCCCAGTCGCGCCAGATGCGCGCAAGGCCATCCCACGATGCGGCATCCGTGGGATCAAGTGTGACGGCGGCGCTGAAGTGCTCGTGCGCCTGGTCGAGAATGCCGAGCCGGACATACCGCGTGGCGACAGTAAGATGGCTCACCGCGGTTGGCTGAGTCTTGACAGCGAGGAGCGCTTCCGCGAGCGAGGGATCGCTGGTCTCGACGGTTGTGACGCGATTCTGCGCTGGACGCGCTCGTTCCGACTTCGCACGCACCTTGTCCATGTAGACGGCCAGCGAGTCGTCCGGCGGCCTTTGCGTAGAGGCCGCCGGAGCGGACTTCACCGAACGAGGCCCGCTTCGGGTTGCGCACCCGAGCGTCGCCGCAACCAGGGCAAGGCACACGAAGAGCCGAAACATCAGATTCCCTGCTTCCCTTGGTGTGCCCTAGTAGTTGTCGTTGCCTTCTTCGGCGCGCAGGCGTGCCCGGCGCTTCAGAACGTACAGCACGAGAGTGACAGCTCCGAGAACGGCGAGAATGACGGTGCTCATTGCGGCAATCCTCCAATTTGCATGTTGCTGAACAACTCGACCAGTTTGATAACCCCAGGTCCAAGGGCGATCACGAAAAACGCCGGAAGCAAGAGGAACACGAGTGGGAAAATCAGCTTCACTGACAGCTTGGCGGCGCGCTCCTCGGCGCGCTGACGCCGCTTGACGCGCGATTCTTCGGCATGCGTGCGAAGCGCCTGCGCGACGCTGGTCCCGAAGCGCTCCGTCTGGACGAGCATCGCAACCAGTGCGCGCACGTCGTCAACCTGTGTGCGCTTCGCAAAATTCTTGAGCGCTTCGACACGCGGCTTTCCGGCGCGCGTCTCGGTGTTGACGAATTGCAACTCCTCTGAGAGCGCCGGGTACGCGATCACAAGTTCTTCTGAGCACTTGAGGATCGCCTGGTCCAGGGCCAGTCCGGCTTCCAGACTGACGATCAGCAGATCGAGTGCGTCGGGCAGACCGTTTTGAATCTGCTTCTTGCGCAGGCGTGTACGTCGCGCCACGATGTACCCGGGAATCAGGTAGCCCACGATCGCGCCGGCGATGCCAAACAACCATCCCGTACGCAGCCCCATCACAAAGAACACGAGGGCGAAGCCGGCGATCGCACCGATCACTTCCGCCACGGAGTACACGAGAACCGCTTGGAAGCCGTGAAAACCGGCAGTCGCGAGCCGCCGTCGCAGCCGTCCCATCTCCTTCGGAGATTTCGGGATATACGAGGCGATCTTCTGTTGCTCCGGCGTCGGCATGTCCGACAGCCGCTGGCTTTCCACGATCAGCCCGCTGCGCCCAGTGGGCCCGTCCGACGCGAGCAGCCGCCGTCGACCGGGCGCTTGCCGAGCGAGCAGCGCATTGGTCGCGGTGCCCGCGATTAACGCCAGCGATGCAAACAGGGCGAGTAAGGCAATGGTGAGTTCGGACATCTCAGTACTCGAGCTTGACCATCTTGCGGATGATCAGTGAGCCAGTCACCTGCATGATGATCGCGGCATAGATCAGGCGCATTCCGAGTGGTGAGCCTGTCAGTGTCCTGATGTGGTCGGGGTTGATCAAGAACAACATGAACGCCAGGGCTGGGGGAACGCCCATCAGCACCATGCCGGTCATGCGCGCGTGCGCCGAGACGACACGAATCTGGCGCTTCACGCGAAACCGGTCGCGAATGACCGTCGCGATGTTGTCGAGGATCTCCGAGAGGTTGCCGCCTGACTCCCGCTGGATCATCACGGCGGTGACGAAGAAGCGCGCATCGAGCAGCCACACACGGCGCGCGAATTCCTTGAGCGCATCGGGCAGCGGCATTCCGTAGTTCTGCTGGTCGTAGAGCAGCTTGAACTCCGGGCCGATCGGTCCGGGCATTTCCTCCGCGACCATCGCCAGACCGGTGGTGAACGTATGGCCCGCCTTGAGCGCGCGCGAGATGAGTGCCAGTCCTTCCGGGAACTGTTCCTCGAATTTCAACATCCGCCGGGTGCGCAGATAGCGAAGAAGACTGGTCGGGATCGAGGCGGTCAGCACACCGGCACCGAGCCCCAGCCAAAACACGTCGGTGAGTTGCACGATGATGTACATCGTTGCGATCCCGCACGTCGCCGACAGCAGCAGGAACGCCGCAACGGTCATTCGAGTGCCGGACTGTTCTATCAGGAGTTCCACCGGCCGGAGCATGGATTCGCCGCGGCGAAGGGTGGCATCGAGCGATGGCAGCGCGCTGAGTTGCTGCGCCTGTTTCAACAGCTTCGAACGCACTTCCCGCGACGGTGTCTTCAGCCGCAAACGCCGCCAGAACGCTTGCTGCGCGTGAACCTCTGGCCGCACGACGAACAGCCAGTACACGCCGAGAATGCCGGTCAGCAGGACGACGAACGAGATGAACACGACGGCCATCAGAATCTCCGTTCGTGACGGGCTTGGTTGACGGGATGTGCGTGTGAAAACATATCCATCGGCAGTTGACGGCCGGACGATGCGATACGGTCGGCGCACTTCGGCCGGACGCCAGTCGCACGGAAGGCGCCCACTACCTTGCCGGCTTCATTGATCCCGTTCTGATGAAACTGGAAGATCTCCTGCATGGCGATCACGTCCTGCTCCATGCCGGTAATCTCGGAGATCGACGTCACGCGACGGGTGCCGTCGGTGAGACGGGTCACCTGAATCACGAGGTTCACGGCCGACGCGACCTGCTGACGCACAGCTCGGTCAGGAATGTTCAGATTGGCCATGGCAATCATCGTGTCGAGACGATACAGCGCGTCGCGTGGGCTATTCGCGTGGATGGTCGTCAGCGACCCGTCGTGGCCGGTGTTCATGGCCTGGAGCATGTCCAGGGCTTCCTCACCGCGAACCTCGCCGACGATGATGCGATCGGGGCGCATACGCAAAGCGTTGATTACCAGTTGTCGCTGGCGAATGCCTCCTTTGCCTTCGATGTTGGGCGGACGCGTCTCGAGCCGGACGACGTGACGCTGTCTGAGCGTCAGTTCTGCGGCGTCTTCGATAGTGACGACCCGTTCTGACTCCGCGATAAAGCTCGAGAGCACGTTGAGCATGGTCGTCTTGCCCGCGCCGGTGCCGCCGGAGACGATGACGTTCAGGCGTGCTCCGATCGCGCCTTTCAGAAACTCCAGCATGGGCGACGTCAACGATTCGCGTTCGACGAGATCGTTGGCACCAAGGCGATCGGTCCGGAATCGCCGGATCGACATCACCGGTCCATCGAGGGCCAGGGGCGGAATGATGACGTTGACGCGCGATCCGTCATGCAGACGCGCGTCGCACATTGGACTGGATTCGTCGATACGCCGGCCGACGGCGCTGACGATCCGCTCGATGATCTGCATCAGATGTTTGTCGTCACGGAAAACGACGTCGGTCTCTTCGATGCGACCTTCGCGCTCAATGTAAATCTGGTCGGCCCGATTCACGAGGATGTCCGAGATCGCCGGGTCCTTCAGCAACAGCTCCAGCGGACCCAGTCCGAAGAGCTCATCGAGTACGTCTGAGGAGACGGTCTCGCGCTCGAACAGACTGAGCGGCATCGTCGCGCTCTCGCGGTCGAGAATCATCCCGACGACGGCGCGGATTTCCGGCTCGGCCTCGATACGTGAGACTTGCGTCAATCGGTCAAGGTTGAGCCGATTGAGCAGCTCCTGATGGACGCGGCCCTTCAGTTCAAGGTACCGCGTGGTCCGATCGTCAACGCTGCTTCTGATTCGTCCGACCGGCGATGTTGGGACAATTGCGGTGCTCATGTTTCCCCTTACGCCCGCCGGAACGCGAGCCGACCGAAGACGCTCGACGACGCCGGAGGCTTCTGTTTCACGATGCCGCCGAGATCACCGGCGAGTTTTTTCAGTGAGTCGACCAGCGCGCCCGTCTCGAGTGACACGGGCCGGCCCACGTTCAACGCTTGAAGGGCCATTCGGTAATCACTCGGGATGACGTGCTTCACCGAATCGCCGATAACTCGTTCGACGTCGGCGTGGGCGATCTCGGAACGCCGATCGAAGCGGTTCATGACCGCCATCACACGCGCGGCGCCGTACCGCGTGCGCAGCATGTGGGCCAGCCGTCCCGCGCTGCGCAGTGACGGGAGTTCCTGCGTGGTGACCACGACGACCGTCGAGGTCACTTCCAAGGTGTCGAGCATTGCCACGTCCGAGCGCGGGACATCCAGAACCGTGTATCGATATCGCGTGGCGGCGAATTCAACTAGCGCGCGCAGGCGGTGCGGGTCGATGCCCCCGGCGATCATGCGATCCGACGATCCCAGCAGGTCGATGCCGACCTTGGTCTTCTCAACGACGCTGCCAAAGAACGATTCGTCCACGCGATGGACGTTTTCGAGCGCATCAATCACTGAGAAGCGTGGCTCGACGCCGAGAAACAGCGCAGAGTCGCCTAGGCCGACGTGCAAATCGATGAACAGGACATCGCTCTTACTGGCACGCGCGAGCATTGCGGCAGTGTTGACCGACAGCATCGTCGTGCCGACGCCACCCTTGGCGCCGATGAACGCGAATACCTGCCCTGTGGGCGCAGGCTGATTCCCGGAGACGACCCTGCGAATCGCGTGACCCAGCGCTTCGGCGGTGAGCGGTTCCTGAACGCACTCGTTCACGCCGGCGCGCATCGCTTCGAGCATCAGGCGTGGATCGAGCGTTGACGCAACCAGAATCACACTCGCCGCGGGGTAATCCTTGCGTACTGTCAGCAGCGCCGGAGGTAATTGCGACTGGCCCCGCACGTCAACGACAATTGCCGCGGGGTGCGCGTGTGCTCCGCTGTGGTTATCGCGGCCAGGTCGCACGGCCGTGATGCCGGCCGCGCGAAGCATCTCGTCGAGACGCGAATCGGTACTGAGAACTGCGACGTGAATTGCCAATGGTTCGACCTTTTACCGGATCAACTGAATATTGAAGAGAAACGCGGCGCGCGGATCGATCGCCGGAGTCGTGCCTGTCGTCAGCCCCGGTGCCTCAGTCAGATACCCGACCACATCGTTGCCCTGCATCCGTTCGATGAAGAACCCAAGGATGTTCACGATGACGAACGTCGGTAATCCCTGGCGTTTCGTGGTGTAGTAGGTCGCGGTGTTGTAGATCGGGATCGGCACGACGCGAGGACTTGCTCCGCATGACGGGGTTGCCGTAGCGCAGCTGTTGATAACCGAATTCGTAGTCGGATCCCACTGCGCGTTGGGATCCAACGCGATGAGATCGTTGACACCTTGCCTGGTGGGGCCGATCATGTTTCCGTTTTCGCTCTCGAGCGTATCCCCGATACTGACCGGCAGTCCGGTGCAGGTGGAGATGTTTTCGCGGTAGTCACTGCCGCCTTGGCTCCCCCCGTCATAACGCGGTAGCCGAATGGGTTGGAATACGCCCGGTGAGATCGACGTTGACGGACCTCCTTGCTTGAGTACCACCCGCCTGCCGAGATCGCCCCCTTGCGATTGGGGGGCCGAGGTGAACCCCGACCCGGGGCTGGTACTCGACGGCGGCACATAGACGTCCGGATTAGGAAGCGGCGGACCGTTACCGTTTTGGCCGCCGAACAGGTCGAAGCTGTCATCCTCGGTCCACTCTGGCGGGTTGGTCTCGATCGGGGTCGTGGTGTCGTAGTTGTCGATCCACTTGTCCGGGATCGCCCACGGCTTCATGCAGTTGGTGGTGTCGGCAATCGCGACACGAGCCGTCGCGGTCGCGCGCACGCCGTGCGCGGTGATCCCGAACGCCTGACCGAAGATCGAGGGCAGCGGATTGCTGCGCTCCTGGTTGCGATACACATCGACGCGAATGCACGGGGTCAGGCCGTTGGCATCGGCAGGGCACATGTCCGCCGGTGCATTGGTGAAGGTCACGTCACTGGCCAAGAGGACATTCGGCGCGACGCCGAATACGGTGTTGGTCAATGCGAGTTGGTGCGCGGCTTGCTTCGCAGGGCCATTGTCAGTTCGGTCGGTCCAACCATTTGCATCAAAGGCCATCGCGACCGCGCCGGCCAGCGCTCCTGCGTCGGCCGAATTCTGTGCCTGGTTTCGGGCGACCCACATCACACCCCAGTCGGCGACGAAGGTCAGCAATCCGATCAGGACGAGAATGCTGATCGCCACGTGCAGCAGAATCGCGCCCCGTTCCGAATTCAGATGTCCTCTCGTGATGCGCATAGCTCCTAACCTCGTCTCCGCGTCCTCATCAGCGTCGGTCGCGGTTGTCTGCAGGCGGGCCGTCTACTGTTCCACTTCCGCCGTCGAGGCGCTCGCCGAGATCATCGCCAGGCGGCAGGAAGCGCCCGGGCAGCGTCGGCAGCGGCGGAACTTCGTCTGGATTGAGCGCGCGGACCAGCCGCGGTGTGATCAATACCAGCAGTTCCGTGCGCTCCTTGCGGTCGGCCTTGCTCTTGAACAGATGTCCGATGATCGGCAACTGACTGAGAAGCGGGATCGCTGCCGTGTCCAGCTGCGCGGTGTTGTCGATAAGACCGGCGACAGCGAACGACTGACCATCGCGCAGTTCCACTTCCGTCTCCGCGCGGCGAGTGGTCAAAGCCGGAATGCGGAAACCTTCGAGGGTGATCCCGTTATTGAAGTCAAGCTCGCTCACTTCAGGACGCACCTTTAAGCGAATGAGATCACCGGCGATCGTCGGCGTGAAATTCAGCCGGACACCGAATTCCTTGAACTGGATGCTCACCTGGCCGATTGAGCTGACGATGGGAACGGGAAACTCGCCCCCGGCGAGAAAACTGGCTTCCCGATTGTTGTAGGCAATCAGGTTGGGTTCGGCCAGGCTCTGGAAGTGACCGGTCTGCTTCAAGGCGCGGATCAGCGCCCCGGCGTTCCAGTTGGTGTTGAAGAGAAAGATGTTCAGGAAGTCACTGAACTCCATCTTGCCCTCGAGGCTACGAACGCCGTTGGCTTCAGTCCTCGAGAGATCGTTGAACTCCACAGACGGGAACTGTCCCGTCGTCCCGCGGCCGATCCAATCTCCAGCTCCGGTCGGGCCAGTGAAGAGACTGGTGCCGAGCTCGCTCACCGCCCGTCGATTCACTTCGGCGAAACGCACCTGCAGCATCACCTGCTGCGCGTCGCTGCCGCCGGGCACCTGCATCATGTTGATGACGTTCGCCTTCGGTTGTGCGGCGCGGACAACTTCGCCGATACGCAGCATCGTCTGTGTGCTGGATGCCCGACCGGACAGCACGATGCCATCGGCGTTCACGTTCACGACGACTTCCTCGCCAGGGAACAACTGATGCAATTGCTGCTCGAGCGAGCTGATCGGTTGCTCGACGACGACGTCGTATTGGACGCGCTGGCCGGCCCCCCACACCATCAGCGTGATGGTGCCGGGCGACTTGCCGTCGACCAAAATTTCGCGAGGCTGAACAACCACCGCGTCAGCGACCGCCGGGTTGGTGATCGCGATCCGGGTAATGTCGAACGTGGTGGCGACCACGGTCGATCGTCCCGCCGTGACCGATACCTGCGGGAAGCGAGCGGCTTCTTGCGCGCCGATCGTTGTCACCGCCAGTACGGCGACAGCCAGGACTCGAAGGACAAATCTCATTACTTGACCACCTCTGAGCCACGTTTCGCGGCACGGATCGTTTCGACGGTGTAGATCTGCGCGGCTGGCGGTGCGGGGGGCGCCACCACCTTGATCACGCGATTCTTCACGCGATCGATGACCGGCTCGGGGCTGTTCCCGCGCATCAGCGCCGGCATCTTTATGCCTTTCGTGTCGGTTGGCTCCACGTCCAACGGATTGCGCAAGGCGAGTGTGATCTTTCCTTCGTTCTGGGCCAGCGCGATGCGTTCTCCGTCTTCGGGCAGAACCGACAGGGTGACCACCGAAGTGGGAATGGGTTCCCCGGACTTGGATTTCTCCTGGTCGTACTTCGTGCCGGCGGTGAGCACTGTCACCTTGCTCACAACCGTCCGAGTCATCGTTTCCTCGGGTCCATTACCTCCGGTCCGTGCCGTGACGAGCACGTCAACCAGCGTTCCAGGTACGACGAAGCCGGCGACGCCAACCACTTCGTTCACCTTCACCGAAATCGCGCGCATGCCCTGCGGGATGACCGGGGGAAGTCCGGCGCCGGCTTCGAGCGAGGCGATTTTGGTCGCCGTGACCGGCTCGTTCTCGCCAATCGGACTGATCACACCGCGGTCCACGAGTTCCTTGATATCGCTGAATGAGCCGGGCACTGGATTGCGCGACGGCCACGCCACAAGGCGTAGTTGATTCGGGTGGAGGCGCGTGCCCATCGCGAGTGGCTGGGCGGCGACCACGACCTGCATGCTGGCGACTTCGACTTCACGCACGGGCATCTGCAGGACGGCGCGGTAGACCCCGTAGCTCCCGAGTGCCGCCGTCACAACGGCCACGAGCATGACGATCAAAGTGCGTTGCTGCTTTTTCATGGTCTCTCCATTAGGGTGTCGCCGCCGTCTCACTTCGCATGATCGCGGCGGCGGTCAGGTTGATCGACCCGAAGGTCCCGCCAAAGAACGGAGCGAAGCCACTGAGCACGACAAAGGGATAGGGGTAAACGACGTTTACGCGCCTGGCCGTGAAGGTTCCCGCGCCGGTCGCGAGGGTCTGGTTCGTGACTGTGGTCGT
>DATCXH010000324.1:0-2824 GCA_036565925.1 Vicinamibacterales bacterium | reverse complement strand
TAAGGCAGAGGAACGAACCCCATGGACAGAACCCAGGATCGACGTCTCGTGGCTGGACTGCAGGCCGGGGATCAGGCCGCGGTCCGGGAGTTGGCCGTGCGCTATAGCCCACGGATCCAGCAGCTCGCGATGCGTCACATGAAGAATCGGGAGGACGCCGAAGAAGTCACGCAAGACGTCCTTCTGAAAGTGCACCGGAAGATTCACGCGTTTCGCGGCGATGCCGCGTTGTCATCGTGGATCTACCGCATCACGTTCAACACGGCTATGTCACGGCTCCGTCAGAATCGCGCCGCCCGGGTCGCGGCACAGGAGCGCGACCGCGTCGAAGCGCTGCTCGAGTCAAGCGGCGAACAGGCGCGCAAGATGGCCGAGCCGGCCGACTGGTCGCGGATGCCCGATGAACACGTGATGCGGGCACAACTGCGTGAAGCACTGGCCGCCGCGGTCCGCGAGCTACCGGAGATCTATCGCGCACCGGTCGTGCTGCGCGATATCGAAGGATTGACGACTGAGGAAGCGAGCAGCCGTTTAAAGTTGAAAGATCAGACGCTCAAGTCGCGCCTGCACCGCGGACGGTTGATGTTGCGCGAGAAGCTCGAAGTCTTCCGCAGCGGCCTCGGACTGCATCGACCGACGCCGGCGTATTCCTAACGTTTACTCCCGACAAACTCTGGCCGTGAGGTGCGTTCAGCCAGGCGGGCCGCTAGCTCCAGCGCGAGCGTAGCGACCCGCTTCGTCCCGGGCGCATCGATCTTTTCCCAGTCATCGCCCGGACGGTGATAGTCCGGGTGGAAGCCGGTGAAGAAATTGATCGCTGGAATGCGGTGATCGAGAAAGTTGGAGTCGTCGCTCCGGCCGGCGCCGGGACCTTCACGCTTGATCTGCAGACCGCCACCGGCCGCGGTCGCCGCTGCTTTCAGGTCCGCTTCCATCGACGGAGACACGTCGAGTCCGCTGACGTCTACGCCGCCGCGGGCACGGCCGACCATGTCGAGGTTCAGCATGGCGACTGTGTTGTCGATCGGGAAGGTGGCGTGCGAGGCGTAGTACGCCGAACCGAGTAGCCCTCGCTCTTCGCCTGCGAATGCGATGAAGACCAGTGTGCGCGGAAATCGCGCACGGTCCGCGACGGCAGACCGCGCCATCTCGATGATCGACGCGGTTCCCGATGCGTTGTCGTCAGCGCCGTTGTGGATCTCGACGCGATCGGGAGTCAACGACAGCCGGCCACCAAGTCCGACGTGATCGTAGTGCGCGCCGATCACAATGGCTTCACGCGCGCGAGCAGGATCACTTCCCGGCAGAATGCCGATCACGTTGCGGACGGTCTTGCGATTCTTGCTGATGCTCTCGACGTAATTCACGGTCGCATCGGTCAACACTTCTGACCGCGGGATCAGATCCATGTCGATGAGGCGCGCGGTCGCGTCGAGACGCCAGGCATCCAGCAGCGGCTGCATCTCGGTGCGCCTGACTCGGAGCACCGGGAACCCCTGATCGTCAGCGTCGGGATCGCTCTTGAAGAGAGAGAACTGTCCCTCGTCATAGCGGTGCGACGGATCCGAAACTGCGATCAACAAACGCGCGCCTTTGCTCAACGCCAGCTGCGCTTTCGCATTCAGCGACGTCTGCGGCATCGGCCGCGTGCCGTTCAGACGGCTGGCCGGGTCGCGCTCCTGCGGCTCGTGCGTGAACACGATCACCGCCTTGCCTGCTACATCGATGTTCTTGTAGTCGTCGTACCCCAGCTCGGGGACGGCCAGCCCGTAGCCCGCAAACACCAGCGGCAAGTTATCGAGTTTCACCGATGGCACCTTGTCGCTGCCTGCCGCGGCAAGTGGGTAGTAGCTGGTGCCGAGCGTCAGCGTGACTGTCTTGCCGCGCGATTGAAACGAAAGAGAATTGGTCGGGCCGATCAACAGGCCGGCGTTCAGCTCGAATGGTTGGAACCAGCTCCCGTTGTTTCCCGGCTGGAGCCCCGCTGACTTGAACTGCTCTGCGATGTAGTCGCCCGCTCGCTCCAATCCCTCGGAGCCGTTGGCCCGGCCTTTGAGGTCGTCGGCGGCCAGGAACTTGATGTGCCCAAGCAGCGCGTCCGGCTCAATCTCCTTGTCGCCGTGGACAAGTGTTGCGGTGAAAACGAGTAGTCCGACCGCAGCCAGCGCTTTTCTCATGTATCGATCCTATTACGCGCCGAGGGCCGTTTCGAGCCGCACACGTTCACGGGTGTTCAAAGTAGGCACGCGAGTATTGGCGATCCCAATGGGCGACAGGTTAACCGGCATCGCGCCGACACGTCCTCGAACACCGAACTCGCCGCCCAACACCATCAGGACGCTGAACGCGCGCCGCGAGTCACGGACCGACGCTTCGGTGACACGTGCTGCGGCAAGCCCGAGGGCGAAAGGTCCGGGCGGCCAGAGCCGCTCGGCTCGAGCTTCAATGCGCGCCAGCTCGACCTGCGACAACACACGCTCGAGGCTATACCCGCCGATCGAGGCTTCGCTCCATGGGACGACGAATCCCGACGGCGGCGTGCCCAACACCGTGAGGTCAACTTCACTCGGCGAGCAGCGCGCCTCCATCGCCACCATCGCGCGCACGGCGGAAACGAGCGCTTCCGGTGCAGAGCCGACGAGACGCTCGCGGGCGATGTGGACTTCGCGCGACGACGTACGCAGCAGCTCGGATTGCATCGCTCCGGCAAACACGATCGGGGCGTCGTTGGCGTAGGACGCCACTCGCGTCATCATCGCCAGCCCAGCGTCTCCTTGCCATTCTGCTGAAGGGCGGCCGACCTGATCGGCCACGATCACCGCCG
>DATCXH010000926.1:0-5548 GCA_036565925.1 Vicinamibacterales bacterium | reverse complement strand
CAGCCGTCGCGCAGCAACCGATCGGCGACGTTGCTGGCGATGAACCCTGCCCCGCCCGTGATGAGCGCCAGTCCGCCGGAGTGTGCACGGGTCATACGGTCAGCCCTCGCATCGCCAGCTCCCGACTCGCGTCGGCCACCCGATCGTCGGCGGTCTGGTCTCGCACCCACTCGGCGAGCACACCGAGACCGTCTTCGAGCAGCACCCGCGGCTCGTACCCGAGCACCGTCCGCGCCCGCGTAATGTCGGCAAAGCAGTGGCGGATGTCGCCGGCGCGGTACTTGCCGCAGATGTCGGCGGCGCGCTGAACTCCGAGCTGCGCCTGCAGCAGTCGCGCGACCTCGCCGACGGTGTAGGCGCGGCCGCTGCCGATGTTGAACACCTGGCCGGCGGCTTCGGCGACGTCGAGTGCCAGACGGCACGCCTGCACCACGTCGGACACGCTCACGAAATCGCGCCGCTGCAGACCGTCTTCGAAGATCAACGGCGGATGGTGATTCAAAAGCCGCGAGGCGAAGATGGCCAGCACGCCGGTATACGGATTCGAGAGGGCCTGCCGCGTGCCGAACACGTTGAAGAAGCGCAGGGCGACGGTGGGAATGTCGTAGGCGCGGCCGATCATCAGGCACATGCGCTCCTGGTCATACTTCGAGAGCGCGTAGACCGAGGACAGCGACGGGCGCTTCGTCTCCGGCGTCGGCAAGGGGACCAGTGGTTCGAACCGCTCGTCGCGAGGCTCCCACTCACCGGCGGCGAGCTGTTCGACACTGCGTTCGACGCTGTCCACGAGACGTCCGTCGGCGCGCGCATAGAGCCCTTCACCGTAGATGCTCATGCTCGACGCGACGATCAGCCGCTGCACCGGGCGGCGAATGATCTCCTGCAGCAGCACCGCGGTCCCGAGATTGTTGGTCGACGTGTAGTGCTCGATCTCGTACATGCTCTGGCCGACGCCGACCGCCGCAGCCAGGTGATAGACCACGTCGACGTCGCGGAGCGCGCGACACACTGTCGCCGCGTCGCGCACGTCACCGCACATCAACTCGACGTCGGGATGCAGATACGACGGGCGGCTCCGCGCCTCGCCGTGCACCTGCGGACTCAGGATGTCGAGTGCTCGCACGACATGACCACGGGCGATGAGATCGTCCGCGAGATGTGAACCGATGAACCCCGCCCCGCCCGTGATCAGAATCCGCATAACCTCGACTCTCCAGACCGTGCGATCTGCCGTCATCCGCGCGTCCCGCGCGCCATATCCCAACGGGTGTGTGTGTGTTTGGTGTCTCGCTTGCTTCAGAACAACCCATCGCGGGCGGCAGATGTAATTGCCACGTAAATAGCAAACGGTATTCCAGTGAATTCACCTCGTGCTCGACGATTCGCACACCAGAGCATCTGCGCGTATGCGCGCATGCGCCTATGAGACGCCTCTCACATGAACACACCATTCGCGTTGTCGGCCGTGCGCATGCACTGGCGGACGAGACGCGCGTTCGCATCATCGACGTGTTGTCGCGCACCGAGCTTCCGGTTGGGCGTATTGCGGCCGCGCTGAGGATCGAGCCGTCGATCGTGTCCAAGCATCTGCAGGTACTGTTTCGCGAGGGACTGGTCGTGCGGCGTCGCGCCGCCAGCACGGTGATTTACTCGATTGCCGATGTGCAGCTGGCCGAGTGGTGCCGCTATCTCGCGGGCGCGCATCTGCGCACGAGATCGCGATGAGAGTCGCGGCGCGCAGCTTCCACATGCGAGTAGGCCGCACCACAGAATCGGCCACGAACACCACTCGTGTCGCCCGGCGTGATGAGTCCACCACCGTACTTTTGATTCGACACGCACACACCGACGCAATTGCCTGTCGTCGCCTCAGCGGACGACTGCTAGGAATTACCCTTAGTGCCCTTGGGGTGTTAGAAGCAGAGGAACTCGGACGCACGCTCGAGGCTTCGTGCCGTCTCGCAGCGATTTACTCGAGTCCGCTCGAACGGGCGCATGACACGGCAACCGCGATCGCGCGATATCAGGAGGCGCGCGTCGAGGTGTGCGACGCACTCCTCGAGGTCGATTTCGGTGTGTGGACCGGCAGGACGTTCGACGAACTCGACGGCGATCCGCGCTGGCATGACTTCAATCACGCGCGCGCGAGTGCGATGATCCCCGGCGGGGAACGACCGCTGGCGGTGCAGCGACGGATTGTGGCAGCGGTCGAACGTCTGGCCGCAAAACATCCCGGCGCGACGATCGCGCTGGTCACTCACGCCGAGATCGTGCGCTTCGCGCTGCTTCAGTACAGGTCGGAGTCGCTCGACCTCTACCACGAACTGGAGATCGAGCCGGCGTCGGTCAGCGCGGTTAGCATCTCGCCGGACGGCGTCTACGTGCAGTTCGTCAACCGCCGCGCCGCCGCACTCCGTCCATGAATCTCCATGGCTGGAAAAACCTCCGCCCCTACACCGGGCGGCTGCTGGCGTTGGCATTGCTGGCCGTCGCCGAGGTGGCATTGCGAGTGGCCCTGCCGTGGCCGATGACGGTGGTCGTGGATCACGCACTCGGAAATCGTCCGCCGCCGGACTGGATCATTTCGTTAGCCGGCCCGTCCCAGGTGTCCTGGCTGGTGTTCGCCGTCGCCGCCAGTGTGCTCATCCAAGTGGCTCATCAAGCCGTCCTGATGGGACACACGCGCATCCATACCGTCACCGGCCACCTGCTGACCCGCGACCTCCGTCAACGACTCTTTCTTCATCTGCAAGCGCTCAGCCTGCGACATCACTCGAAGCTGCCGGTTGGGGAAGCGGTATATCGGCTGCAGTGGGATGCCGCATTCCTCGATCAACTGCTCGTGCGCGGGGTGTTACCGCTGGTCTTCTCTGCCGGCACATTGATTGTGATGTTCACGATCCTCGCAACGATCAATCTGCAACTCGCGCTCGTCTCGCTGCCGGTGGTGCCGTTCCTGTTTCTATGGATTCGCTGGCACAGTCATCGAATCCGGCCGACCGCCGATCGCACCCTGGTCCTCGAGTCGCGGCTGACCGCGAGGCTCCATGAGAGCTTCTCGGCGATTCGACTGGTCAAGAGCTTCGCGCGTGAGCCGTATGAGGGTCTTCGCTTCGCCGAGGCGGCGAGCGATGCGATGCATGCTCGCGTCACGTTGACCGGGCGCGAATCCTGGTTTTCGCTGGTGGTCGGCAACCTGATCGTGCTGGGCACGGCTCTGGTCCTGCTGTTCGGTGGACTGCAGGTACTGCGCGGCCGTCTGACGGTCGGGATGCTGCTGCTGGCGCTGGCGTATCTCGGCTTTGTGTATGGACCCCTGTCCGGTATCGCGACCACGATCGGGACGATCCAGCAGTCGCTGGCCAGCGGACGCCGCGTGCGCGATCTCTTCGCGCTCTCGACCGAAGTCGACGATGGGACCGCACCATCGCCGCACGTGAAAGGCATCGTCGAGTTTCAGCATGTGAGCTACAGCTACGACGGCCGGCCGGCACTTCGCGGCATCAGCTTCACGGCAAGGCCGGGCGAGATGGTGGCACTGGTCGGTCCATCTGGATCCGGCAAGACGACGCTGGTGAGTCTCATCCCGCGTTTGTATAACCCGTCGGAGGGTCACATCCTGGTCGACGGACATGACAGCGCGCGATACCGACTCCGCACGCTGCGCGAGCAGGTGGCGTTCGTGCTGCAGGATGTCATCGTGCTGGCGGGCAGCGTGCGCGACAACCTGCGCTACGGTCAGCTCGACGCCAGTGACGAGGCGATCGAGCAGGCCGCGCGCGCTGCCCACGCGCATGACTTCATCATGCGGCTGCCGGATGGCTACGACACCGAGCTGTCCGAAGCGGGACAAGGTCTTTCGGGCGGCGAGAAACAGCGATTGAGCATCGCGCGTGCGTTCTTGAAGGACGCGCCGATCCTGATCCTCGACGAGCCGACGGCGGCTTTGGACACGGTGTCTGAGACCCTCATCTTCCGCGCCATCGAACATCTCCGCGAGGGCCGGACCACCTTCGTCATTGCGCATCGGTTGTCAACCGTGCTGACTGCCGATCGGATTCTGCTGCTGGATCACGGCGAGCTCGTCGCTGAAGGCAATCACGAATCGCTGCTCGTCTCGAGCGAGCTGTATCGCCAGCTCGCCACACAACTCACCCGATAAGCGAGGGCGGTGGCATCGATCTCGCTGACCGTCAGCGCGAGCGCGGCGCTCAGAAGACGGAAGGCACGATCACGCCCGGGAAAGGCGCGAGTTCAGATCGACGGCACGCGCGAATATCGCAGGCCGACGTAGACGGTCACGGTATGTCGTGGCGTCGATGACTGCGCGGAGAGCGGTGGCATATGAATCAGAGTGGGATTAGGCCGTCGGCCGTTTCGATTACCAGGACTGTGTCACGCGGTGTGATTGTTGCTGCTGCGCTCATCCTGTTTGCTGCGTCGCCATGCGTCCTGGCTCAACTGCGACCACTGGACCTGGTTTCGACAGCGTGGGCACCGTTCACGAACCCACCCGGCCAGCCGCGGTTCGCGCTCGATGTGGTCGAGGAAGCGCTGCATCGCGTCCATCTCACCGCAAACACGACGATCGTCAGCGCGCCGGACTTTACGACCGCGCTGCTCTCAGGACGGTTCGACGGCAGCGCCGCCGCGTGGAAGGACGCGGAACGGGAACGCACGTTGGTCTTTTCGCAGCCGTACCTCGAGAACCGTCTCGTGCTGATTGGCCGGCGTGGCGCTGACGTATCAGCGAAGGCGCTCGGCGATCTCGCGGGAAGGCGGGTGGCAATCGTCGAAGGTTATTCGTACGGAGACGCTGTGCACCTCGCTGGACCGGAGTTCGTTCGGTCGAGCGGCGAAGAAGACAGTTTGACGAAGCTGCTCTCGGGAGAAGTCGATTACACGCTGATGGACGATCTGGTCGTGCAGTACATTCTCAGCAACTACCCGAAGGAATCGGACGCCAAGCTGCAGATTGGGTCGGTGCCTCTCGTCAGACGTGAGCTGCACCTCGCCATACGCCGCACGCGCAGCGACGCCGAATCGCTCATCACACGCTTCAATAGTCAGCTGCGCGGCATGATCGCCGACCGCACCTACCATCGCCTGCTGCACGTGGACTGGATTCGGGCGGACGTCACCGGTGACGGGATCGCTGAAAACGTTCCCTTCAACGATCGGCCCGGTCCGACAGAGCCACTGCGCATTTACTCACTGACGTCTCCGTCAGACGCCACGCGCGGCACTTCGACCAAGCCTGGCTTCTATTTCGGCGGCCACATCTACGAGGATTGGGCGAGCGTCCCGGACAGCTATAAAGAACCCAACCCGAAGTACCCGGATCCACGTCGATCGAGCGGCAGTATTTTCAAGTTCGTGTTCTGAGATCGCCAACGGTACGGATGCTTGTCCCCCCACATACGTTTCCTCAGAAACGCGCCGGTTCATGGAGGCATTCTGGAGGCGGTCGAGAGCTCCGATCTCACCCCGCAACTCGATCAGATGTTCGCCTTGCTCAAGGCGCTTGACCGTTTCGGACCAAAGCGGC
>DATCXH010000516.1:0-3368 GCA_036565925.1 Vicinamibacterales bacterium | reverse complement strand
TAGCCGTCGGCTTCCGGCGTGGGCTCATTGCCTGAGCACTCAGCGCCGTCGTTCCTTCCTCCTGCCGATCCGGCGATCCCCCGAAGGAGGGATGCCCCGGTCTAAGACAGAGACGAGGATTCGACGGCTTACCAGTCCTTCGCGCCGCTCATGAGGTTGACGCGAAGCACGATCCGGCGAAGAGCTCTTCGCATTTCGCGCTCCTAGATTGGGAACTGACGGCAGTGGCATCGTATACCCCGTTTGAGGGATAGTGCAAATGAGCGACGCCACCCAGCGGAACACGAGGGTGTACGTGCTCATCTTGTCGTGCGCTGCTGTCGGTTGTGCCATTGCGCTTCTGGTTGCCGGCTATGACCTCGGCGATACGTGGACCGTCCTCGCACTTGCGATCGTCAATGCGGTCGCGGAGCGGAGTGGCGTATGGGTCACCCGAACAACACAGTTGTCGATCGCTCTATTGCCGACGTTGTTCGCAGCGGTGCTCTTCGGCCCCCTTGCAGGCGCCGTGGTCAACGCGGCGTCAATGCTGGGTGACCCCGAGCTCCTAGCACCGTCCGATCCGGAGCGTGCACCGCGCCTTAAGTGGGCCACGTACACAAGCACGCGGTTCATCACCGGCGCGGTCGCCGGCCTCGTAGCGACCGAGGTGCTGGCAGCCACCAACACAGGGTTCGGCGGGCTTCTCACCGCGACGCTGATCAGCGCGGTAGTTGCCGAAGTGCTCGACATGGCCTCCGCCGCGGGCACCTCACGCGTCAGAGGTCGAAGCATGAGCTCGGTCTTACGAACTCTCGGGCCTATTCTCTTAACGTCCGTGCCAGCGTACGCACCGGTGGTCGCGATCCTGGCGCTCGCGTACGAAGAGGTCTCGCCGTGGACAACTCCCCTGTTCTTCATCCCAGCGCTCGCGGCGCAGCGGCTGTTTGGCATGTATCAGAACCAGCGCCATCTGACCGAGCAACTGGAGGACGCAAATGTGTCTTTCGCAGTCGCTCTCGTAACGGCTCTCGAAGCTAGCGACGCGTACACCGCGGGACATTCGCGAGCGGTCGCTATCTACTCCCGCGATATCGCCCTCCGTATGGAACTGAGCTCCGATGAATGTGAGCGCGCTTTCCTATGCGGCCTCGTACACGACATAGGGAAGGTCGGACTGCCAGCCAGTCTGTTGGGGAAAGCCGGCCCACTGACTCTCGATGAACGCCGGCAAATGCAGGAGCACTCTGTCATCGGGGAGAGGATTCTTCGAGAGATCGCGGCATACGAAGACATCGCCCGAATCGTCCGTCACCATCATGAGCGAATAGACGGGGAGGGCTACCCAGATGGGATCCGTGAGCCGGACATCCCACTCCTCTCGAAGGTCATCGCGGTGGCTGACGCCTATAACGCCATGACATCAAGCCGCCCATATCGCGATGCGATGCCACCACGCGTGGCGCGTCTGCGGCTCGCACAAGCTGTAGAGAACCAGTTCGATACGGCGGTCGTCGCAGCATTCGAAGCCATCCTTGCATCAGCCGATGAGGACTATCGAACCGCCCAGCGTGCCGACTTCCGGCCCGGTCAGCCTTCCGACGGCGAGGTGTTCGAGTCTTCGTCGGTAGCTGCCGTGGTCGCCTGATTGCGACGACTTGCGGCGTTGAGGACAAGTGCCGTCCGCGAACGAATCCCGACCTTGTCGAAGACATGATGCACATGCACCTTCACTGTCCCGACCGAAATGAATAGCTGCGCGGCTATCTCGGCATTCGTGAGTCCCTGGCAGATCAGCTCATAGACCTCGCGTTCGCGCGCGGAGAGTGTTGAGACAGGGTCGACGGCCTCAAGCGTGTTGACACCCATAGACTCCGCGAACTCGTTGTCCGACGCACGAGCGATCACGTAGCCGACGCGCTCCGCGGTCTGAGGATCGCGGAACAAAGGAACCAGTAGGTCCGGACTAGCGCGATAGGCGGTGACGACAAAGTCAACGGCACCCGATTCGAACCCGATCGACACTAGATCACGCAACGCCGACGTCAAACGAACATCTCTCGTCTTGGAGGCTGCGACAGCACGAATACAGCAGACGAGCATCCGAGGCTCGATCGCACGTGTCGACGTCTCGCTCATTTCAGCGAGTTCAAGTGCCTCTTCCACGCGCCCCATGCACGCTAGCGCCAGTCCCCTCGACGTCCAGACCTCGCCGCGCATGCCCGGTAGCGATTCACTCAGGTCGGGTGGCTCCAAGGCGCACGCTTCAGAAACCCTCCCCTCATGAAGAAGCGCTCTTACGCGACCGGCGTAGACGCCCTGCTGTGCGAAAGAGTCGGTACATCTGACGGCCTGGGCGAACGATTCGGCCAATGCGTCGTGCGCCTCGGAGAATCGCCTCAGGCCAGCCAGTGCGGCAGCTCTCATGAGTTCTCCGTAGGAACGCGCGAACTCGACCCTGAATTCAGTGGCATCCGCGATCATGCCCCGAGCCACTTCAAGCGCTGCTGAATATTCAGCCGCGAGATTCAGCGCGCAGGAAAAGGTCGACCGGAACGAACAGCGGACGAACGGATCCGAGACAGACGGGAGCAACTCGGCGACACGCTTGGCCTCCGGGAGACTGCTCACACGTCCGAAACGAAGTCCGAGCGCCAACCTCTTGTCTGCAGTGCGGATGGACTCGGTCGGATCGAGTCCTTTGGCTGTTGAGACCTCCAGCTCGCTGAGAAGGTCGTGTGCGACCTCGAGCTCAAGCGCCGCCGACGCTGTGAGTTGGCCCCATCGTGCAAGCCGGCGCTGAACGTCCGTGACGCTCACGCGTTCGGCGTGAGCGTAGAGCTCCAACGCCTCATGCTCGCGAGAACCGATGTGCGCAGCCTTGCCGCCAAGAAGGTACGTGCGGAACCTGAGCCTTTGACCGCCAGGGGCGCTTCGAAGAATGCGCTCTGCGATCGCCTGGGACGTGAGATGGCGACCCTGGCGCAGTGCAACCTCACCCTGGGCAAGGAGGACAGCTGCACTTTCGCCAACCCGTGCGATCGCACGATCGACCCAGGACTCCAGAGTAGACAGGCGAGCACCGTAAAGCAGCTCTTCCATGGAATCGACCATCACGCGATCGACGTCGTCTCGGTCGCCTAGCTTCTCCGCGAGGTCGAACGCTGCGTCTAGCTCTCGGCGTGCCTTGTAGTACGCCCAAGCATGAGGGAAGGCCGTCGAGGTCTCAATTGGGTCGCGAGGATTCCGCGCCTCGAAGAACGAGCGAACGAGGGGATGTAGCTCGAGGCGGTCTTCTCGTTCCTCCAGGATGCCGAGAGACAGGGCCTCGTCGCAGACACGTGCGGCTCGCTCGGGGCCGAGAATCGTCTCGGCCAGCTCGCGGTCGA
>DATCXH010000636.1:0-3831 GCA_036565925.1 Vicinamibacterales bacterium | reverse complement strand
GCGTGTGAAGCGTTCGGTGATTGTCAGCGACGCGCTTGCGCCGGTGTTGTTCATACCAACGCCGATGCGGTCGGTGAAGTTTTTCGTCTCGACGACCAGCGTGTCGCCGTCCCACCGCCCGCGCGAATCACCAAGATGGCTTCCAATCGCCGGGCTGATGTGCGGTCGTCCATCGAGCGGCACGATCCGCGATTCGTGAATCATCTCGTTCACGATGGTCACGTAACCTGGCGCTTGAAAGATTTGATTCCCGTTGTTGTACCCGCCCGGCAGGATGGACCCGGTGAGACCGCGCGTGATGCAGCGTTCGTAGAGCGAGAAGTCGGTATACGACGCCAACGTCCCCGCAGCGTCGCGACGACGGTCTGCCTCACGCTTCTGCGCGGCGGCCGTGAGCGCAGGCAGCCGGCCGTTCGGCGGATCGACGATGAGTGAGACCTGGCGCTGCGTTTCACCGCGCTCGAACCAATGTTGCGGCGGCGACTGCCCGCCGCCCACTTGACCGAAAGGAACACCCGGCTTTTCGAAGTCGAAGTCGGCCAGGTCCTGCGCCACCTGACGAGCGGCCTGCGCTCGACGCTCAGCGAACTCCGCGTCCGTCAGCACGTTGCGTGTGCCGAATGACTCGGGCCGCTGCAGCGGAACCCCCGCCATGTTGGTGCTCGGCCATTTGCCTTCGAGGTCCGGATCGCCCCAGGCTGTTCGCGGAGGCCGGTAAGAATTCGAGACCTGAGCCTCGACGACGAACACGAGGCTGATGACGCCGAAGGTGGCCAGGGCGGCGGCGCGAATGTGCTGCATGGACTTCCTCCCGAGGCGAGGTCGGTCGCGACTGACTATAAGGCAGGTGTCGACTGCACTCCATGACCCGTACGAGGTAGCAGAGGCCGCCGGGCAAAACCATCGCACAGATCGCGAAGGAGCAGCGGCCGCCGCGTTCCGCTGCCGGTTCCGCGCCCCCGAGTTGACGATCGGCGTCAAACGTTTCAGAATCTGGCGCTCAATCAGCATGAAGACGCTATGTGTGCTCGCGGTTGCGGCCACCCTGATTGCGTGGGGGCCTCGGGTCGTTGCACGCCAACAGCCGGGCGGCGGCAGCCGACCACAGGCTGACAGTCGCCCACAGGCGACCGACGGACTCGACGTCGTCCAGATCCGCCCCGACTTCTACGTCATCGGCGGCGCTGGCGGCAACATCGTCATGCAGACCGGTCCCGAGGGCGTGATCCTCGTTGACTCGGGATCCACTGAGAACGCCGACAAGGTGCTCGCGGCTATCCGTCGCGTCACCGATGTGCCGATTCGCTACATCATCAACACATCGATGGATCCCGATCACGTCGGTGGGAACGACAGGCTTGCGAGGGCGGGCCTCAGCATCCTGCCTGGCGCTGTCGCCGCCGGTGCCGGGTTGAATGACGATCTGGTCTCCAACTCGGGACGGGCCAGTGTGCTGGCACACGAGAACGTTCTTACCAGGATGACGGCCGCAACTGGGCCGCAAGCCCTCCCGTTGGCGTTCTGGCCGACGAAGACATTCGCCTTCAAGCAGTACGCGATGTATTTGAACGGCGAAGGCATTCAGGTGATGCACATGCCCGCGGCGCACACCGACGGCGACACGATCGTGTTCTTCCGTCGTGGCGACGTGATTGCGACCGGCGACATCATCGACACGACCCGTTGGCCGGTCATCGATGTCAAGCGCGGCGGCACCGTGCAGGGCGTCCTCGATGCATTGAACCGCCTGATGGATCTGAGCATTCTCAATGTGCCGCTGCAGTGGAAAGCGGACCGCACGCTCCTGGTGCCGGGCCACGGGTTCGTCTACGACAAGCTCGATCTGGTGGAATACCGCGACGCGGTCACGGTGGTTCGCGATCGGATCCAGGCGTCGATCGATGAAAAGAAGACGCTCGCGCAAGTAAAGGCGGCGAATCCCACGCTCGGATACAGAAGTCAGTACGGAACGGATTCAGGGCCGTGGACTACAGACATGTTTGTCGAGACGATCTACAACGAGCTCACGAGCAAAGTGAAGAAGTGAAAGAAGTGGAAAAGTGGAAAAGTTAAGACGCTTCCAGCTTTGCACGCTCGCGTTGTTGGCAGCGCTGGGATCGATCCTCTTGGACCGTTCGGTCGAGGCGCAGCGAGGAGGCGGTCCTCCGCCTGCGCCGCGCGCCGCCGCGCCGATCGATCTCACTGGGTATTGGGTGTCGATCGTCACGCAGGACTGGCGCTGGCGCATGGTGACGCCGAGGAAAGGCGACTATCAAGGCATTCAGCTCACGCCGGAGGCCGCCAGGGTCGCCGAGGCCTGGGATCCGGACAAGGATGAAGCCGCGGGCGAGCAATGCAAGTCCTACGGTGCACCCGCGCTGATGATGGTTCCGGGACGGCTTCACATCACCTGGCAGGACGACACCACGTTGAAAGTCGAGACGGACGCGGGCCAGCAGACAAGGCTCCTGCGTTTTGGCAATGCCCAATCCGCTGCGGATGCACCGCGCACCTGGCAAGGCATCTCGCAGGCGCAGTGGCTCATGCCGCGCCCGAACGTGCCGCTGCAATTGAGGCCGGCAGATCGTGCCGCTGACACGCCGGCGGTTCGTCCGACTGGCGGATCCCTGCAAGTCGTCACGAAGAATCTTCGCGCCGGATACCTGCGGAAGAACGGCGTGCCGTACAGCGAAAACGCCGTCATGACCGAGTATTGGGATCTGTACAAGCGATCGAATGGTGAGCAGTGGCTCACGATCACGACGCAGCTCGAGGATCCTCAGTATCTGCGCGGCCCACGACTGACGGCGCCGCTGTTCAAGAAGGAGCCCGACGGCAGCAAATGGGATCCGACACCGTGCTCCGCGCGGTGGTAAGGAGCACGGAATGCCCAACGCCCAACGCCCAATGACCAACGCCATGAACCGTGCCGCGGTGCTGATAGTCGCAGCGGTCATGCTCGCCGCGACTCCGGCGTTTGCACAAGTCGATCTCACCGGCACCTGGCAGCGCGTCGGACAGAACGACAACGGCAACGCGCGGGAACCGGTCGACCTCCTCGGCATGCCGCTCAGTGCGGATGGCCGGGCGAAGGCGCTCAGCTACGACATCGCGGCACTGTCCGCGACTGAGCGTCAGTGTCAGATGTACCCGCCGTTCTACGCGCTCGTGGGTCCGTTCCCGCTGCAGTTCGTCATGGTGCCTGACCCCGTCACGCAGAAGCTGCTCGCGTGGAAGATCCTGGGATGGGGCGATCGCGACGAGACGATGATCTGGATGGACGGACGACCGCATCCATCGAAGTTAGCGCCGCATCCGCACGGCGGCTTTACCACCGGCGTGTGGGAGGGCGATACACTTACCGCCGTCACTACGCACGCCAAGCTTGGCGACATCAAGCGTCACCGTGGCTTCAGCAGCGATCGGGCGACGCTCACGTATCGCTTCAACAGGCACGGCGACATTCTCACGGTCACCGGCATCCTCGAGGACCCGGTGTATCTCGCAGAGCCGTACGTGCTGACCGAGAACTTCCGCCTGACGACCAACCCGAACAACTTTCCGTTGACGGCGTGCGAGCCGATCGAAGAGCTCCCGTCCCTGCACGAGAATCCCGCGCTCGTTCCGCACTACCTGCCAGGCAAACATCCGGCGATGAACGAGATGACGCAGCGGTACAACATCCCGCTCGAGGCGGTCCTCGGTGGACCTGAGACGATGTACCCGGAGTACCGGAAGAAGCTGAAGGACAAGTACGTGATGCCGCCGCCGTGCAAGGAACAATGCGGCGCACCTCCTGGCGCTGCACCGCCACCACAAGGTGGTGGCGCG
>DATCXH010000615.1:0-3969 GCA_036565925.1 Vicinamibacterales bacterium | reverse complement strand
CGGCGGTGTCGCTGCCTCGGCATCGACACCGCCAGTCCTGCCCGACAGGGTACGGACGTCACCGAATCGCATCGATCTGAACTGCGGCGAGGCGTTCCCGCCACAAGCCAATTGCTGCGCTCGCCACATGCGAGCCGTGGGTGTGACATGAATCCATACGGAATGTTGAGTTCTGGGATCGGAACAGCGGAAGCGGCGTCATTGTCCGCGCGCCTGAAGGCGTGGCACGACGCCATGGTGGCACATGAGCGTCGCTTGCGTTCAGGCCCGACACGTGATGTCTGTCACGACGAGTGCCCGCACGTTGCGGCGCGTGCTCTGTGGGCAGAAGCCGTTGAGACGTTTGGCGCGCGTGCCAGCGATCTCGCGTTCCTGCGTTCGCGTGCAGCGGCAGACGCCGTGCAGCACCAGCGTGTGGCGTGACTCAAGGAGGAACTATGCTTCACTCGAGAACATCAATCAATTCTCACCAGGCGACGATCGCTGCGATCCTGCCGGCGACGAGATATTTCTGGCGCGATCTCGTTGAAGACGTGGCCGGTGTGCGAAAACGCCTGGTCGCCGAGCGCGCCATTGATGACGTGATCGCGGATTCGTTTCCAGCAAGCGATCCACCGTCGTGGAATCCAGGAATCGCGCGGCTCTCTCCAGTGACGCGCCAGCCGGCCGCGCCCGCGGCGGCGACCGCTGGCCGCGTGCCGGCGGCAGCAATCGACGTCCTTGACGTGTCGTTACCGCCAAGGAAGCGAACGTTCGTTCAGCTGCTGGTCTCCCTGCTGGGGGCGACCGGCCTCGCGTTGATGGTGCCGTTGGTGATTCTGCTGATCGGCCTTCCGTTCGTCCTGATGCTCCGCGGACTGCTCCACGCGATTGGATGGGCCTTCGGCATCACCACGCTGTAAAGCCTGCACCGCGTTCATGGCCAGGCGTACGCGGCGGTTGCTCGCGAGTCATAGAATGGACTTTATTGTGAAACCGCAGCGCAGTCGCGACAGGCCCGCCGAACATACCAACCTGCACCTCGCCGAACTGCTCGATTTCCGGCCGGATCAAGGCATCATCCGGCTGCACGAGCAGCGCGTCGTCATCCTCAGCGCAGCGGCAATGGGCCTGCTCCGCAAAGAGCTGATCGATACGCTCGGAGTCGAGACCGCCAAGCGACTCGCGCTGCGATTCGGATTTGCCGACGGCTATCACGATGCGGTGAACCTGCGCGAGCGATCGAAATGGACCGATCCGCGCGAGGGTATTGGTGCGGGCGCCATGCTCCAGACGCTCGAAGGGATCGTCCGAGTGGACGTTCGCAAGGTCGACTATGACGCCGAGTCGGGGCGGTTCGAAGAAGAAGTGATGTGGCACGACTCCTACGTGGCCGAGCAACACGTTCATCATTACGGCAAGAGCGCTGCGCCGGTGTGTTGGTCGCTGGTCGGGTATGCCAGCGGGTTTGTCAGCGCATGCCTGGGAAAGGAAATTTACTTTCGCGAGGTGTCGTGCGCGGCACAAGGCGCGAAGCACTGTGTGGCAATCGGCCGCGATGCGGAGAGTTGGGGGGCTGAGCTCGAGACGATCCGTGCTGACTTTCAAGCGGCCATCGTGGGTCACGAGGTCGAGCGCCTGCACGAAGCAGTCAGCAAGCGGCTCAAGGAACTCGATCGCCGCGAACGCCTCCTCGAGCGTCGTGAGCGTGAGCTGAACCTCCTGCGCGCGCGAGTGAATCGTCACGCGGAGGCGAGGCATTTTGTCGCTGGCAGCCAGGCCATGCAGGACGTACTCGAAATGGCCGCCCGCGTCGCCCCACTGGATACCACGGTTCTGATCTACGGCGAGAGCGGAACGGGCAAAGAGTTCATCGTCCGGCTAATCCACGACCAGAGCCCGCGAGCTGGGGCGCCGTTTGTGAGCATCAACTGCGCGGCCCTCACCGAAACGCTGCTCGAGTCGGAGTTGTTCGGCCATGTGCGGGGGGCTTTTACCGGCGCGGTCCGCGACAAGGCAGGCCTGTTTGAAGTGGCCGGCCACGGCACGATTTTCCTTGACGAGATCGGCGAGATCGCACCGACGGTCCAGGCCAAACTGCTCAGGGCATTACAGGAACGAGAAATCCGCCGCGTCGGCGCGGAGCGCAACATCACAATCCACGCGCGGGTTGTGGCTGCCACCAATCGCGACTTGCGAGCAGCAGTCGAGGCAGGGACGTTTCGTGAGGATCTCTATTTCCGCCTCGGTGCGTTCATTATCATCGTTCCGCCGTTGCGCGATCGGCGTGAAGACATCCCGCCGCTCGTCCATCATTTCTTGATTCGCGCGGCCGGACGCATGAAGAAGGACGTGACCACCGTCTCCGCAGAGGCGATGTCAGCGCTCATGAACTATCGATGGCCCGGTAACGTGCGCGAGCTCGAACACGCGGTCGAACGTGCGGTCATTCTGGCCAACGGTCCCAGTATCCGGTTGCGTGAGCTGCCGCCAGAGTTGACGCAAAAATCGCGGGCCCGACCCGGAGACGATACGCTCGATCTTCAGGAGCAGGAGCGACGCATGATCGAGCGTGCGCTGGAGCGATTCCAGGGCAATCGAAAGAAGGCAGCCGAAGCGCTCAAAATCAGCACGGTCACGTTGTGGCGCAAGATGAAGCAATACGGTCTGTCCTCCTGATCACGACGACCTCTGCGACCCCTTCGTCGCTGTGCGGTGAACCGTCACTGGCCAGAAGTCTTCTCATGATGCCTTCCTGTTGAGGCGACCTCGGTCCTCTGAAGAATCTCAGGACGATGCCGCGTTGTCTTGTGGAGCTCACGGCGGAGCGCCTCGTTCACACGGCTGGCTGCTCGTTTCACCGATGCGAAGGGCCATGCCGTAGTGGCATCAGCGAAGATTCGCCGTCCATCGACCAGATCAACCGCGATCGAGCACCTGGAATCGACGCCTCGCTTGGGCCCGTTCAGGTCCGAGATCCGCACAGTCACCTGACGAATCCGATTTTCGAAACGCCGAAGCGCGAGGAACAGTCGATGCGCTGCGTATTCGCGGAGCGTGTCGATCGTGTCTGGCCGTCCGGTGCGAATCACGAACTCGATGGGGTGTGTCATCGGTACCTTCCTGTCCAACACTTGACGGAAGAGCAAGGAACGGTCCCAGCGAGACGAAGCCCTTCTCGGCCAATATGAATCGTTGTCATGCCGTCTGCCGTGCCGACTGCTGCAAGATGAAATCACCCTTTTCAAATCGAACGACTATGACCAGCGCTCGGTCGAACATTGAACCTGGACGGCGACGAGCCGCTCCATCAGGACAGACGCAGTCCGCGTACCGTCAGAACGGGACACGTGGCGCGGCGCACGACCTGCTGCGTCGAGGAGCCGAATAGCGCGAGGTCCACACCGCCGCTGCCCTGCGCGCCCATCACGATGAGATCCGCACCCTTGGCGTCCGCGATACGAAGGATCTCACGATAGGCCCGGCCAAACACGACGATCGTCTCGATCTCAGCCCATGTTCGTGGTTCGTTGGCCACCAACGCACGCAGTCGTTGCGTGGCGTCGTCGGCCAATGACTGGCGAAAGGCGTCGGTGTCGAAGCGCATCGACGTTCGCGGAATGTTCTCGGACAGCCATTCGAGCGAGTGCATGAGCGTGACGCGCCCATTGGCCTGACGCGCGAGATCGAGCGCAAATCCCAGTGCCTGCAGCGACGAAGGCGAGAAGTCGATCGGACACAACACGTGCGTGAACACGACAGGCTCTGACGAGGCCGCTCCGGCACGAGGCGGTACCGTGAGAACCGGACACGGAGCTTCGTGCAGCACACTTTCAGTGACCGATCCAAGGAGCAGCCGCTTGAACCCGCGACGCCCATGAGTGCCCATGACGATGAGATCGGCGCGGATCGAGAGCGCCTGATCGGTGATCGTCTTCGTCGTGTCGCCAGCTACGGCGGTCAGAGTCGGCGTCACCGACGCCGTGGTGC
>DATCXH010000420.1:0-3480 GCA_036565925.1 Vicinamibacterales bacterium | reverse complement strand
TCATCGCCTGAGCCCGGCCCGAGCGACACATCACAGCCCTCTTCGATGCGGCTCGGTTCAGTGCCGCCATCCGCGATAGGTATGGGATCGATCAATCGCTCGGCGTACTGAACGACCACGCAGGCGGGAGACGGCGCATTGAACGGGATGGGCAGCACCATCAGATCGTCCAGGACGATCTCGCGGCCGTAAGGATCGATCGCCATCCCTGGCTCGATTGAGATCGTTGTGCCGTCGGTCGCGACATCTACTTGCAGTCCGTCGACGACACCGCATCCGTGCAGCATCTGCAGGTGGCGCCGATGCTTCTCGCGGTGATACTCCTGTTCTTCACGGAAATCATCTGCCGTCAGCAGGCGCCCGGCGAAGAAGTTGGGTCGCACAGTGCCGGAGGTCGCGATCGGATTGAGGATGTATGCGTCGAGCGCGCGGATCGCTCGTGACACGGCCGGCACGCCACCTTCGACCAGGCGCGCGTTACGCTGAAGGTCCTCGGCCAGATAGGCAATGAGCTCGACGATTGTCAGACCCGGATCGTGCCCGCTATGGTCGGTCCAATCGGGAGCATGCTCGCGCATCGTCCGATCAAGAGCGGCCGTGAGCGTGAGCCATTGCTCGGTGCGTGGATCGTTCATGCGACCGATCATCGCACGCGCGCGTCAGCTACTGTTTCCCGATCCGGCCCGTGAGCTCGAAATAGACCGGCGTCGACGGTGCGATCTGCTCGACGACGCGCTCGGCTTCCTGCCGAATGCGCGGATCATCGGACTCCAGATACACGACAACGCCGTCTCCACGCAGACCGAGGCCGCTGACGCCTGGATGATTGAGAAGGGTCTCCGACGCAGCCCGTTTGACCTCGGCCAGGTTCTTTGCTTTAGCCATTACATGACCAGCGTAACTCCGAGCGCAGCCAACACGTCGCTGATGTGGTTCGCGATCGTGTGACTGGATGACCCGGCAAACAGCAAGCCCGTCGCCTGATTGCTCGTGCGTTCCACGATGAGCGATCCCGAGTCGCCCGAATTCGAAAACGATCCGCTGTCTCCAACGATGACGATCTGATCGACGAAGCGGGCCGTGCCGAAATCGTACGAGATATTGAAGTCACCGGATACGTCAATCACGCGGCCTCGTGTGTATCCGGTCGTGCGGCCGTGCTTGTGCACCTTCATGTCCACGAAGGCGGCAACTGGTGCTGTCGAGCCCAGCTTGCCCACCTTCGGCAGAATGAGTGGCGAGGCCAGCGACGGTTTGTCGAGGGCCGCGATCGCACAGTCCACCTTGTTGTTTGCCGGAAGCTTCTTGATCTTGATGAACTTCGATAGCTTGGCGATGCGGTCGTCGGGCGCAACGCCGCCATCGAGCAGGCCTGGCTGAAAGATCGGGCTGTTGAGTGGCAGCGCGTTCTCATTGGCCAGGACGTGATTGTTGCTGAGGATGAACCGCTTCGCCCCATCGGTCACGAGACAGCCGAACGTGCCGGCCATCACGAACCCCGTTGCCTTGAACCCAACGGATGCGCCGCCCTTTGCCGGTCGCAGACGGGTCTGTGCAATCGGCGGAGCCTGCTGCGGAAAGATGCGGCCAGTCTCGATCACGTCGGTGACGACGCCGCCGATCTTGGCCGGAATCAAGTCCGATTTCGGCACCGCCTCCTTCGGGACCTTCTTCTCGACATACACGAAAATCGCCTGGGTATTGGTGATCTTTCCGTGTTTCTGCTTGAAGCCAATGCCGACGCCGACGACGTTGTGGCGAGGATGGGTCGTGGCGGCGAGTGCCGCGAATTCGGGCTGTGGCGCCGCCGGCGCCAGAAGATCTTTCGCCGCAGTTGCCTTCGCTTCGATGAGTACGTCCACAGGGTGCTTGGCCATACCGCTCCTCCGTAAGCCGGTGAAGCCGTTCGACGAACCCCTTTCGATGAGGACGTCAGTGCGGCCTCAGTTGTCCCGGTACATGGAGAACGTCAGACCAGAAAGAAACGAACAGCCCTCAGCCGGGCTTCTATGCACGCTACTCCTGTCGCATGGCAACGAGCGGATCGACTTTGAGCGCGCGTCGCGCGGGGACGTAGCACGCCAGGCACGCGATGGCGAAGAGGGTTAGCAGGACCACGGCATACGTCACTGGATCCGTAGCCGTGACGCCCCACAACGCACTCTTGATCAGCTGCGTCAGTGACAGTGACGCCACCAGCCCGATCGCGATGCCCGTACCAATCACCACCAGGCCGCGCCCGAGGACGCTTGCGAGCACATTACGCGCGGTCGCGCCGAACGCGACGCGAATGCCGATCTCGTTGGTGCGCTGCATCACCGAGTGACTCATCACACCGTAGACACCGACCACCGCGAGCAGCAGCGCGATTCCACTGAACACACCAAGCAGGATGACGTACTGACGGAAGCCTTGCGTCTGCTGTGCGGCAAACGCCGACAGTAACTGAACGTTGTTGACGGCATGTGCAGGGTCGATTTGCTTGGCCGCCGCCCTCGCGCCCGGCAGCCAGTCGTCGATACGGCCGCTCGAGCGGACGACGAACGTGACGCCTTCGAGTCCAAATGCGGTGACACCGGCCTGAATCGTCGGCAGCTGCGTGTGCGGCACATACATCTGCGGTCGAGGGTCGCGATTGCGCAGGCTTGGCCGGATGTCGGGGACGATGCCAACGATCTGTCGGGGCTGGTCGTTGTAGAAGTCGATCGATATCGTCTGACCAATAGGATCTTCCTTGGGCCAGTACTGCTTGGCCATCGCCTCGTTGATGAGCGCGACCGGGGTCGTGGAGAGTGTGTCGAGATCGGTAAACTCGCGGCCGCGGACCACTCGGACCTGCAGCACTTTGAAGTAATCGGCGCCGATCGGCATCCACAGTGCCAATGGCATGTCGCGTGGGGATGGTGGTGTGTGTCCCGCGATCGTGAACGGATACCCCCGCGAGCCTCCGAGCGGGGTGCTGGAACGCATCGTCGTCACGCCCTGCACGCCCGGCAGCGCCGCAATCCGATCGCGGATCTGATTGACGGTCGTGGTAATGCGTGGGCTCAGTTCGAATTCGAGCGAGCCAATCGGCGTGACGTTGCCGGTGGCATTGAAGAAGCCACGCCCCGTGAACGCCATCTGCAACGTGGTGAGATTCCTCGGATCGAGACCCGTGTCCACTGTGGTGAGCCGGATAAGACTGTTGATGAGCAATCCAGCGCCGGTCAGCAGCACCAGCGCCGTCGAGATCTGCAGCACGACGAACGCGCTGCGCAGCCGCAGCTTGCCGCGCGACGAGGTCGCCGAACGGCTTCCGGCCTTGAACGCCGTAGCCAGATCGAACCGCGAGGCCTGCAGTGCCGGCAGGATGCCGAAGATGATGGCCGTCAGCAAAGAGACCAGCGCGGTGAACGCCAGCACCGTCGGACTTAGCGACACCTCATTCAGTCGTGGCAGCCATTGTGGCAGCCAATTCAACAGCGCGCTCATGCCGAA